>JAFUVC010000189.1 GCA_017483785.1 Prevotella sp. | reverse complement strand
ATCAAAATCTTCACGTCGCTTGAAAAAGACGTCATCGACGCGCTGATTGAGGAGCACAAGCAAGACCCTGGCCGTCGCACGCTTCAGCGCCGTCTGGGCGAGGAAGTCACCGTGATGGTTCACGGACGCGAGGCCCTCGACGCAGCCATCGAAGCCTCGAACATCCTCTTCGGAAAGGCCACGAAAGACGCGCTGGAGAAACTCGACGAGCAGACCTTCCTCGACGTGTTCGACGGCGTGCCGCATTTTGAAGTCGGCAAAGACCAACTCGGCCAGCCCGCCATTGAACTGCTCACGACGGTTGCGCCCGTGTTCCCCTCGAAGGGCGAGATGCGCAAGATGGTGCAGGGTGGCGGCGTGAGCCTCAACAAGGAGAAACTCGACGACCCAAACCGCGTCATCACTTCCGACGACCTTATCGACGGCAAGTATCTCCTCGCGCAGAAAGGCAAGAAAAACTACTATCTGTTGGTGGTGAAATAAGGGTGAAAAAGTGAAAAAAGTGCAGTCAGATGTAAATTTTTCACTTTTCACTTCTCACTTTTTAGTTTTTTTTGTACCTTTGCAGCCGCAAAGACAGGATTGGGTGATGGTGTAATGGTAACACTACAGGTTTTGGTTCTGTCATTCTGGGTTCGAATCCCGGTCACCCAACTCTCCGTTTGAAAACAAGAGTTTTCATTTTTTCTCCTTCAAGTCTTCCGATGAAGTTTGCAGAATGGCTTTTCCCAGCCGCACGGCGTCGTTGTTATTGGAACCGGCGATGATTTTGTCGGCGGTGAGGTCGAAAACGGTGAATCCCGTGCTGTCAACCACCGAAAAACCATTGTTAAAGCAGTGGAATCCGAAAGGTTTTTGATAGTTTTTGCTCAACACGTCGCGACTGAACGTAAAATCGTCGTGGCGCAGGTTCATTTGCCCCAGAAGCGTGGCGGCAAAGTCGGTCTGGTTGCAGAACTGGCCGACGACTTTCGGCTCCCTGACGGCTCCACCCAGCCATAGCATGGGAATATGGTTGCGCTCGGGGTGGGTTTCGTCGATGTCGCGGAAATTGATGCCGTGGTCGGGCAGCAGTACGATGAGCAGATTGTCCCATTGGGGCGTGGTTTTCAGGTCGCTGACGAACTGCCCGATGCACTGGTCGAGGTAGTGAAAAGCGTTCTGAACCTCGTCGGCCAACTTCTTGACCGGCACGTCCCAGGGCTCGTGGCTGCTGAGCGTGGAGAAGCCCATGAGAAAAGGCTTGGAAGGGTCGGCGGCGAGAATCTGATGGTAGAGCGTCTTGAACGTGATGTCGTCTCTGACGCCCCATTTCGCGGAGTTTTGCTCCTCAGAGGTGTAGTCGGCCTTCCAATGCAGTCGCTCCCAACCCGTGGCGATGAGGTAACTGCGCATATTGGTGAAATTGATGTCGCCGCCGTAGAGATAACTGGTCTGATAGCCTTCCTGTTGCAGCGACTTCGCGATAGACGGCAGTTGGGCAGCCTTCTTGGGCATTTTCATCACCGACATGGTGGGAAAGGCGGGATAGCCGCTGAGGGTGCTGACGGTTCCGCGGTCGGTGCGATAGGTGTTTCCGAAGCAGTTGCTGAACCAGATTCCCTCGCTTTTCAGGCGGTTCAGTTGCGGCATGACAGGCGCAAAGACGTTGCTGCAACTTTCCAGCAGGATAATCACCACGTTGGGCCGGTTTGTGCGCAGCAGCGTGTCGGTCAACACGCTCTCGGTGGGAAAAACGCCGCTCAGCAGCGTCTGGCACGCCGCGTCGTCCATGAAATCGTATTCAACGATTTCGCTGGCCGTTTTCTCGAACGAAGAAAGGAACGAAAACACGGGATTCACGGCCGAGTGGTTCAGGAATTGGTTTTGCGAGTAATAGACCTGTCCGATATTCGTGGTCGATTCGTCGAGTCCGCCCCGGATTCCGATGATGAAAACGGGTATCAGCAGCAGGCTGACGAGGCTGGCGACAAGCGGGTTCGACGGTTTTTTCTTCCAAAGGGGAATGTGGCAGAAAATCCACCAGAGAACTGCTGCGCCCACGATGAAAACGGCGATTCTGACGGCTAAATAAAGCCCCGAAACGCTGGCTCGGGCCTCGTCGGGCGAGGCGAGATATTGCAGACAACTGGCGTCGAGTTTAAAGCCCCAGAAAGGGTAGAGGCTGGTGTCGGCCACGAAAGCGAGCATCAGCGCAACGGCGACGATGGCGTAATAAATCCGCAGAATGCGCTTCAGCCAAGGCCTTTCCAGAAAAATGGAAATCAAGACGACGAGAAAAGGCAGAATGAGCAGGTAGAGGCTTGTGGAAAGGTCGAGCGAAAGCCCGTGGCGCACCACGCTCAGCGCGTCGGCGGCCGCGAAATCGTGACCGCTGCGGTTGGCGAACATGAACACCCACTTGGCGACGATGAAAATCAAGACCGTCGTCAGGTAAACCTTCGTCAGATATAGTAGTCGCTGCCTCATTTCACACTCCACGCTTTTTACGCCTGCATATCATGTAGTTTTCGGTAGTAGCCGTCGAGGGCGAGCAGTTCGTCGTGGGTGCCGCGCTCCACGATTTGCCCCTCGTGCAAAACGCAGATTTCATCGGCATTTTTGATGGTCGAAAGGCGGTGGGCGATGGCGATGGTGGTGCGCGTCTTCATGAGTCGCTCCAGTGCGTCCTGCACGAGTCGCTCGCTCTCGGTGTCGAGGGCCGAGGTGGCCTCGTCGAGGATGAGAATGGGCGGATTTTTCAGGATGGCGCGGGCAATGGATACGCGCTGGCGCTGTCCGCCGCTGAGCCGTCCGCCGCGGTCGCCGATGTTCGTGTCGAAACCGTTTTCCGAGGCCATGATAGAGTCGTAGGCATTGGCAATGCGGGCGGCGTTTTCAATTTTGGAGTTCAGGAGTTCAGGAGTTGCTGGAGTTTCAGACGAATGTTCAGCGACAGGAGTATAGTCTGAACTTCTGAACTTCTGAACTTCTGAACTTATATTATTATTCCCGAATTCAATATTAT
>JAFUVC010000188.1 GCA_017483785.1 Prevotella sp. | reverse complement strand
TCAGAGAGGGCCTGCGTCATGGCGGTGTCGATGAAGCCCGGGGCAATGGCGTTGGCGCGGATTCCCTTCGGGCCCATTTCCTGCGCAATCGACTTGGCGAGCGCAATCAGGCCAGCCTTCGAAGCGGCGTAGTTCGACTGACCGGCATTGCCGTGGACGCCCACGACCGAGGCCATGTTGATAATCGAGCCGCCACGCTGGCGCATCATCACGGGCACGCAGGCGTGGATGAAGTTGAAGGCCGACTTCAAGTTCACGGCAATCACGGCGTCCCACTGCTGCTCGGTCATGCGCAGCATCAGGCCGTCTTTCGTGATTCCGGCGTTGTTCACGAGGATGTCAATCGCGCCAAATTCCTCTTTTACAGCCTTGACAACGTCCTCGGTCTGGGCGAAATCGGCGGCATTCGAGGCGTAACTCTTCGCCTTCACGCCCTTCGCGGCAATCTCTTTTTCGGTTTCTTCGTTGATTTCAAGGTCGGTGAAAGCGACGTTGGCACCTTCTTCAGCAAACTTCAGTGCAATTGCTTTTCCGATTCCACGGGCTGCACCCGTAATCAATGCGGTTTTTCCTTCTAACAATTTCATAAGTTTTTTTCTTTTATGTTTTTAGAATGTTTTATTGATTTTTCCGAGCGCGCCATAGACCACCTTCGCCACCTGCGGCTTCGTGGCCTCCTCACTCATGCCGTGGGCAATTCGGCCGTAGATATACGGCACTTCGAGGCCCTTGATGCAATAATGGGTGATGTCGGCCACGAGGTCCACGTTCTCAATGTCGAACTCGCCCTCGGCCTTGCCCTCGGCATAGACTTTCCGGAAGAGTTTGATTTCCTCGTCGTCGAAATTCTTGCGCACTTACTCCACCGTCCAGATGTTGCGGAAGAACTCTGCACGCAGGTTTCCGTTGCGCACCACCGTTTCGCGGATGGAACTGAGGTGGGTGTAAATCAATTCAATGATTTTATCTTGCGGACGGATTTTCTTGGCGGCCACCTCGTCGAGTTTGTCGCTCAGTCGCTCCAACTCCGACTCAATGACGGCGGTATAGACGTCTTCCTTGCTTTTGAAATAGGTGTAGAGCGTCCGTCGGCCTTTCCCCGATGCCAGCGCAATGTCGTTCATCGTCGTGTTGGCGATGCCGTTTTTGGCGAACATCTGGCGGGCCACTTCCACTAATTTTTGTCTTGTCTTCGATACAGACATAAGTCTTCTTTGGAAATTAAGTCGATTTATTATTACACAATGCGTAGTTACTGTGCAAAAGTACCATTTTTTTATGATTTACACAAATTTTGAAGTATAAAAAGACGAAAAATCGCGAAAAATAAAAAAAATGGCAAGTTTTTTTGGATAGTACGAAAAAAATGTGTAATTTTGCAGTCGATTTTTGAGAAACCTCGGTTTTTCAGGAAAAAAATACATCGCGGAGTGGAGCAGTTGGTAGCTCGCCAGGCTCATAACCTGGAGGTCGCATGTTCGAGTCTTGCCTCCGCAACTTCAGAAGTCCGACGTCTTTCGCGTCGGACTTTTCGTTTCCCCATTCTCAACGGGTCTGGCGGTTGGCGTAATAGTAGTACCAATAGGTATTTCCGTAGATGTCGCGCACATGGTTTCGGCGCGGGTCGGAACCGGGCGTGCCGTTGCGCATCAGTTTCATGAAATCGGCATAGTCGGCGTCGGTCACCGCGTTTTTATAGGCCACAATCGGGTTTGAGCGCAGATGATTGTGGAGCACGAGGGCCTCGCGATAGTGCTTGGGCAGGAGCGAGTCGGCAGCGTAGTATTTTTTGACGGCGAGGGCGAATGCGTCGAGGTTCCGGTTGAGCAAATGGGCGCAGAGCGTGTAGTCCGATTCGGGGAGTTGCACGAATTTATAGGTCGGATACATGATGGTCTGCACGCTGTTTCCGTCGGGTTTCAGGGCCTGCGCCCCACCCTCGAGCGGAAATTCAAAGAGCCTTTCGCCGAGCAGGTGGCATTTCGCGAGGGCATGGGTGCGGAGGAGCGTCAGGCTCGGGTCGGTTGCGAGCGACTTCTTCCCGACTTCCAACGCCCCTTTGTAGTCGTATTTCAGCAGGAGGGTCTCCATTCTCAGGCGATAGTGGAGCACATCGTTGTGGTTGCTGAAAATGCCCACGAAAAAGAAGCCGAAACAGAGCAGCATGATGTTGCTCCAGAAGATTTTCGAGAACAGGCCGACCGGCTTGCGTATTTTCTCGAGCGACTCGTATTTCCTGACGAGATAGGCGAAAAAAATGACGATGGCGAGCAAAACTGGCGCAACCCACAGCCACGGACCGTAGGAAATATGCTGTCGGTCGGTGATTTGAATCACCGTCAGGAGCAGCAATGCCAGCAATGACGGATAATACGTCAGCGCGTGGGCGCGATAGGTGAGCCGCGTGATGGCCAGAAACAGCAGATGAACGCCGAAGAGCGTGAGCGTAATCAGAACGGCGCCAATCAGATGGTCGTATTGCGTCTGCCCGGCGGAGAAAATGTGCTGCGCGGCGGCAATGAGGTCGCCTTGGTAGAAATAGAGATAGCAGAATGTGAACACCGTGAACAGCATCGCACAAACCGCTCGCATGAGCTTCTCGCCGCTATTTGAAGAGGATTTCGAGGTCATTCGTCGTCACGATTTTTTCTTTAACACCACTGCCGAGCGAGCCGGAACGTAGAGTTTGAGCCATTCCTTGCCATCGGCGGCGTAGAGCGGGTCGAAATTGGTGAAGTGGGCCACGGAATCGTCGGCGAGGCCGTTTCCGCCGAACTCGCGGGCGTCGGTGTTGAGCACAACGCCGTATTCGCCCTTGGGAACGAGGAATCCGTAGTCGGTGAAACTGCGCGTGGGCGAGAAATTGAAGACAAACACGAGTTCGCCGCGCTTGAAGGCGAGGATTTGGTCGCCGTCGTCGTGCCAGATTTCCTGCACGGGCGTTTCGTTGAATTTCTTCTCGCTCTTGATGATTCGGAGCATTTCGCGGTCGAAGTCGCCCAGCCAGTGGTAGCAGAGTTCCTGATTATCGACCAGACTCCACTGCCTTCGGGCGTATTTATGGCTCCAGCCGTTGCCCTCGCGCGGAAAATCAATCCATTCGGGGTGGCCGAACTCATTGCCCATGAAATTCAGGTAGCCGCCGTTGATGGCCGAGGCCGTCACGAGCCGAATCATCTTGTGGAGGGCGATTCCCCTGTGAACGATGTCGTTTTCGTCGCCTTTCTTGAAATGCCAGTACATATCGGCGTCGATGAGGCGGAAAATGATGGTCTTGTCGCCCACGAGGGCCTGGTCGTGGCTTTCGCAGTAGGAAATGGTCTTCTCGTCAGAGCGGCGGTTTTTCACTTCCCAGAAGATGGAACTCGGCTTCCAGTCTTCGTCGCGGAGTTCCTTGATGGTCTTGATCCAGTAGTCGGGAATGTTCATGGCCATGCGGTAGTCGAAGCCGTAGCCGCCGTCCTTGAACGGGGCTGCGAGTCCGGGCATTCCGCTGACTTCCTCGGCGATGGTGATGGCGTTGGGGTTCACCTCGTGGATGAGTTGGTTGGCGAGCGTGAGGTAGCAGATGGCGTTGTCGTCCTGATGGCCGTTGAAATAGTCATCGTAGTTGCAGAAAGC
>JAFUVC010000187.1 GCA_017483785.1 Prevotella sp. | reverse complement strand
GTCACCATTTTTATCGTGGACATCTGGGATACTCGAATGAATCCCGACAATTAGAAAAAGCGAATCAAGCAGTAAAAAAATGGTTACTAACAACGAACGACTCTGGAACGCGGACTACTGGAAGGTAATGACGGCGAATTTCTCGATGTCATTTTCCTTCTATTTGCTCACGCCGCTGCTGCCGCTCTACCTCAGCGAGAATTTCAGCGCGACGAAAGACGTGATCGGACTCGTGCTGTCGGGCTACACGCTCACGGCACTGCTCGCCAGACCGTTCAGCGGCTACGTGGCCGACAGTTTCCCCCGAAAAAAAGTGCTGCTGGCAAGCCTCTTCGTCTATTTCCTGTGCTTCGGAACCTATCTGCTGGCCTCCACGCTGCTGCTTTTCGCCATCGTCAGGACGATTCACGGCGCGCCATTCGGCGCGGCGAGCGTGGCCAACAGCACCATGGCTATCGACGTGCTGCCGTCGAGCCGCAGAAACGAGGGCATCGGCTACTACGGACTGAGCAACAACATCGCCACGGCCATCGCGCCGACGGTCGGCATCTTCGTCTATCGCTACAGCCACAACTTCGACCTGCTCTTCTGGATGGCCTTTGCCATCGCCGCACTCGGTTTTTTCGTCAATACGACAATTCAGCCGCGTGAACGACAGATTTTGAAGGATAAAAAGGCGATTTCGCTCGACCGATTCTTCCTCGTAAAGGGCTGGATGCTGGCCCTGAACATGATTTGCTTCGGCCTGTGCTACGGCGTTCTGAGCAATTATCTCGCCATCTACGGCAAGGAAACGATGGGCATCACGACGGGCACGGGAACGTTTTTCCTGCTGCTCTCGCTCGGCTTGATTTTGTCACGACTACAAGGCGTGAAAGCCCTGCGCAAAGGCCGTCTGACGCACAACGCCGGCGAGGGAATCGCCATTTCCACCCTCGGCTACGCGCTGTTCGTGCTCGTGCCCCACGAAGTCGGCTACTACGGCTCGGCACTGCTCATCGGACTGGGCAACGGCCACATGTGGCCAGCGTTTCAGAACATGATGATTAGCATCGCCCACAACAACGAGCGCGGAACGGCCAACTCGACGCTGCTCACGAGTTGGGACCTCGGCTTGGGGCTCGGCGTGCTCTTGGGCGGTTTTGTGGTCGAATTTTTCGACTACACGACGGCTTTCTGGTCGATTGTCGCCGTCCACGTCGTCGGACTGTTGCTCTTTTTCGCCGCCACAAAAAAATTCTTCCTGCTTCGCATGGCACGAAAACAGGAAGAAATCTCAAATCCGTAGAACGCCGCTCAACCTTCCTTGAACGAAACCACGCGCGAGAGTTCGTCGTCGAGATAGAACGTCTGGCGAATGGTGTCTTTCGCGACGAGGTATTTCACGCGGATGAAGTAGAGTTTCTTCGTCTTCGGGCCGTCGGCATAGGAAATTTCGGGCTTGAACTGACGATTTTCGGTCGCATTTTCGCGCATTCTGAGGAACATCGAGTCGCTGACGACCTTCGTGGAGTCGAGGCGCGAGAAATCGAGCGTCTTGAAGTCTTTATCGACCAGATTTTCCTTCAAGAAATCTTTCACGAGGGTCTGCGCCCTACTCTTTTCCTTGTTGCATCCGACAACGGCTATCGCCGCCGAAACGACAACGATAGCCGCAATCACATAGTTTCTGATTTTCATCTGAAAAAAATCTTATTTCTGAGGAATGTTCTTCAAGATTTCGAGCAAGTGGTCCCAAACCATCTGCACTGTGGGGATGTGCAGCCGCTCGTCGGGCGAGTGAACGCCTCTCAGCGTCGGGCCAAACGACACCATGTCGAGGTTGGGATATTTCTCCGAGAACAGGCCGCACTCGAGTCCGGCGTGGATGCCGAGCACCTTCGGGGCCTTGCCGAAGAGTTTCTTGTAGGTTTCGACGGTCAGCGCGGTCAGTTTGCTGTCGTGGCGCATCTTCCAGGCCGGATAACCCTCGCCCTGCACCACTTCGGCGCCTGCCAGTTGGAACGCGGCCTTGATGGTGGCGGCCATGTTGTCGAGCGCGCTCATCACGTTCGAGCGGTGCGAGCAGACCACTTTCGCGCTGTTTTCGCTGGTGACGATGCTCGCCACGTTGTTCGACGTCTCCACGAGCCACGCGATTTCCTCGTCCTGACACATCGCGAAGATTCCGTTGTCCAAAGCCTGCATCACCTGCACGACGCGCGTGCTTACCTCGAGCGGCAAAACGGGCTCGGCCTCGGCGCTCTCCATCGAGAATTCCATCGACTTTTCCGTCACGTGATATTCCTCTTCGACCTGCGCCGTGAACACGTTCCAGTCGGCCTTCACTTGGTCTTTCTTGTCGGCGGGAACGGCGAAGACGGCCATGCCGTCGCGCGGAATGGCGTTGTGCAACTTGCCGGCGCAGAACTGGGCGAGGCGTAGCCCGTAGCGCTCCTGCGTCTGGTAGAGGAAGCGGGCCATCGTCTTCACGGCGTTGGCGCGTTTTTTCTCGATGTCGCCACCCGAGTGGCCGCCCACGAAGCCCTTCAGCGCGGTTTTCACGAAGAACCAGCCCTGCGGAGCCGCCTCGCGCGTGAAGTTAAACGTGGCGGTCGTCGTCCGGCCACCGGCGCAACTGACGAAAATCTCGCCCTCGTCTTCCGAGTCGAGGTTGATGAGCATGTCGCCCGTCATGAATCCGGCCTTCATGCCCTCGGCACCCGTCAGTCCGGTCTCCTCGTCGCGCGTGAAGACGCACTCGAGCGGTCCGTGCTCGATGTCGTCTGAGTCGAGAATGGCCATTTCCATGGCGCAGCCGATGCCGTCGTCGGCACCCAGCGTCGTGCCTTTCGCGCAGAGCCATTCGCCATCGACGTAGGTCTGGATGGCGTCCTTGTCGAAGTCGAATTCCACATCCACCAGTTTCTCGCAGACCATGTCCATGTGGCTCTGCAAAATCACCGTCTCGCGGTCTTCCATGCCCTTTGTGGCCGGCTTGCGGATGATGACGTTGCCCGTCTCATCGACCTTCGTTTCCAACCCACGGCTTTCGCCGAAATTCTTCAAAAACTCAATCATTTTCTCCTCGCGCTTCGAAGGGCGGGGAATCTCGTTGATGCGTGCGAATTGCTCAAACACGCATGCAGGTTTCAGTTCGATTTTACTCATGTTTTTACTATCAATAGATTATTTTTGTTGTAGCGTTCAGCCTATTTTTTTGCAAAAATACTGATTTTTCTTGAAATCGGAAACAGATTTACAAAATTTATCATTCAAAATTCAACATTCCCGACAAACAGTCATTTTCACCTTTGCGTAAGTTCAATTAAGAAATGCAACTTTTGGAGAAAATAACAGGGAACTGAGAAGAAACGTTTTTTTCAGGAGAAAGAGGGAAAATCCCTCTCTCCCTGATGGAAAAATTGGT
>JAFUVC010000186.1 GCA_017483785.1 Prevotella sp. | reverse complement strand
GAGTTTCTGCTGCATTTCTTCGCTGGCTCTCTCCATCCGATTAAGTGAATCGACAACCACCTTGAGCGAGTCGGTAGCCTCCTGCCAGATGGTGCCGCCGACGTTGCCCGTGGCGGGAATTTCCTGCAAGGTCTTTTTCCCGTCGATGAGCGTATAGATGAAGGCTCCGCGACCGTTGGCGCGCGCTGCACAGGTCAGTTTATAGCGGCCGGGCATGAGCGATTCGGCGCGCTCGGCCCGATAGTGCTGCCGATGGCGGTCGTCGTAGCAGTCGAGATAGCGGTTGCTGCGCCTGTTTTCCAGATAATATTCGCCGTAGGCCGTGAATCGGTCGTTGCAGCCCTCGCCGTTGAGGATTCGCCAGCCGTGCTGGTCGAGGAATTCCTTTTCGCGCAGTTTCATTGTCACGCCATCTTCCGTTTCAACCAACTGGTCGAGCGAAATCGCTTGTTCGCGCTCGTATCGGTCGCTGATTTCCGTAAGAATTGCTCCGGTGGTGGCGGCTGTAATCAGCGCGACAATCCACACCAGAATCAGCACGAGCCGCTGCCAGATTTTCAGCGGGCGAATCAGGTGCTGCACGATGGCGTAGGCAGGGATGAGCAGGGCGATGAGCAGGGCAACGAGGAAGCCCATGAACAGGTTTTGATGCTCTGGAAGGATGCGCTGCATGTCCCACGAAGAAAACTGCGTGACGGTTTCGGGTGAAGAGATGGCGAAAATGCCCCAAATCAGGGCGAAGACGCCGCCTGCAAACAGGCCTGTTGCCAACAGCACCATCAGGAACTTGAAAATGGACGCGAAAAACTTCAAAATGCCGTTGAACGAGGCTTTCAGACAGCCGTCTTTTTTCACTTCCGTCTCAGTCGTTCCCGACACGTTTTGCACCACTTCCTCGGCCAGATTCTGCATATTGACGGGCTTCCCCTGCATTTTCAACTGCTGTTCGGGCGTTTCGGCCTCGGGCATGACGATGGCCATGATGGCGTAGAGCGCGGCAATGGTCAGGAAGACATTGGCGTTGAAGAACACGAGCCAATCATGATAACCTTTAAAGATGCTGCCGAGCATGGAAAGGAAGATGACACCGACGATGACGAGCAGCCGGAGCAGCGTGACGTCAATTTCAAACGACGAGGCCAGACCCGAGAGCACGCCGGCCACCATCTTGTCTTTCGGGTTGCGGTAGAACCGTTGCTCGCGGAAAAACTCGTTCACGTCGCGGAAAAAACTGTTGAACGACGAATATTTATGGCCGCTTTCGCCCTCGTCGCCCCGAGAAGCCGCGTTTTCGCCGTCGGTTTCCCTGCCGTCGGCCGACTGCGTGTTTTGCGCCTCGTCGGACTCTGCGCCGTCCATTTCCTCGGGCTTCCCGATTCGGCGGATAATTTCCTTCACATGCTCGATGTTCACGGCCTCGATGCCCTGACTTTTCAGTTCCTCGAGCAGTTCGGCGATGCGCATTTCGATGTCGTCGGCAATTTCCTCGCCGCCCTGTTGCTTGGCGAAATAGGCCCGCAGCGTGTCGATGTAGTGGCCGAGCAGTTCGTAGGCATCCTCGTCGATGTTGAAGAGTCGCCCACACAGGTTGATGGTGATGTTCTTTTTCATGATGGTTGTCTGTTTTCGGTTTTTAGAATTCTGATGGTGTTCTCAATCTCGCTCCAAGCGGAGTCGAGCCCTGCGAGAAACTGCTCGCCTTCTGGCGTGAGCGCATAGTACTTTCGCGGCGGTCCTTGCGTCGATTCCTGCCATTCGTAGGAGAGCAGGCCGTCGTTTTTCAGTCGCGACAGCAGCGGGTAGAGCGTGCCCTCCACAACGAGCAGGTCGGCATCTTTCAGTTGCTGAATGATGTCCGACGCATACGACGGTCGCCGCCGCAGCAGAAGCAGAACGCAATATTCGAGCATTCCTTTCCGCATCTGTGATTTTGCATTGTCGATGTTCATGATTTCAATTTACAATTTACTATTTACTATTTACTATTTTCGGTGATTAAATTATTTTTCACGCTGCAAATTTACGAACAATATAGTACCTTGCAATACACAGTACTATAAAAATGAAAAATATTAAAATATTTTAACATTTTAGGATAGGGGAAAACTGCATTGAATAGCGGAAAAAGAAGTCGGAAGCCGTTACAATTCGACGGGATAACTGACGACAAGCTCCGTGAGGTCGGCCTTGGTGCGATGGGCCTTGATGTTGAAGCCGACGGTGAGGTTGCGGAGCGAGGGAATGGTGTAGTGGAGGCCGATGCGCTCGTAGTAGGGCGTTTCGACCTCTTTGGCGTTCGAGCCCATGTGGCGGTAGAGGTAGCAGCCGAGCGAGATGGCGACGGAGAGGTTGCGGTAATAGACCTGATGCTTCAGTGCAAGGCCGAAGGACCACGGGGAGATGGTTGGATGTTGATTGTTGGGTGTAGGGTGTTGAGTGAGGTTTTCGATGTCGCGGACGCGGTCAGCGTAGGTGCCGTAGAACAGGTCGGCTCCGATGCCCGATGCCCAGCGGCGCGCATAGCGATACATCACGTCGGCCTGTGCGGAATAGGCCATGTAGAAGCGGAATCGCCCCGTGCGATAGTCGGGCGAGGAGGGTGGCGTCTGGAATTGCGTGAGTTGCCAGTCTTCGTTGAGCGTTTTTCCGCCCACGCCCAGCGTGAAATTCGCGTAAATACGCTTCTTGAAGGTTCTCCTGACCTCCTGACCTCCCGAACTCCTGCACTCCTGAATTTCCTTCCAACAAGGCATGTAGCGAAGTCCGACCACTGGCCCGATGTAGTTCGCACCCTTGTTCGGGCGGTTCAGCGCACCGTTGCTGTGGTGATAGTACTCCACGCCGCCCGTCAAGGCCCAGTCGTCGGCGAAGCGGTAGGTGGCGTGCAGGCCGGCCGTGAAATAAATAAGGAAGCGCGAGCCCGTCAGTTCGTTGTCGATGTTGTTGCCACGGCTGTATTTGTGTTTGCCGTAGCCGATGCCCGTGCCGAGCATGTAGTCGAACATCCAGTGGCGGTTGCGATAGATGGGGCGCGAAAAAGTGCCGTAGAGCGTGGCGATGTTGCCCAACTTCGAGTCGTAATCGACCTCCTCGGCCATTCCCCACGCAGGGTCGGGCGAGCGGTGCATGGTCACGTCGTTGCGGTTGAATTTCAGTCCGAGCGCGAAAGTGGGGTAGTTGTAGTCGCGGGCGAAGTCGTCGCTGTCGCGTGGAACGGGCGTGTAGTTGATTTCCGCCGAAATGGCGAATGTGTTGCGGTTCCGCTGCCATTTCTTCTGCCACGAGTCCATCACGATGAGTTTTCCGGGCGACAGGCTCAGGCTATAGCCGATATGCGCGTTTCTCGGCCGTTTCGACAGCGAGTCGGCGTCTTCGGCGAATGTCGGAAAAAACGTCAGCCATCCGAGGCATAAACAGAAAAATCGTTTCATTCTCCCCCAATCTGTTCTCTACGCAAAAAAACTATTTTTCGAGCCTCTTCCCCCGTTCGGGGGAGCCGGAGGGGCTTTAATTGGCCGCCTCAAACTCGCGCAGGAAGCGCGTGTCGTTCTCCGAGAACATACGCAGGTCGGCCACGCGATATTTCAGGTTCGTGATGCGCTCCACGCCCATGCCGAAGGCATAGCCCGAATAGACGCTGCTGTCGATGCCGCAGGCCTCGAGCACGTTCGGATCGACCATGCCACAGCCCAGAATCTCCACCCAGCCCGTGTGCTTGCAGAATCCGCAGCCCTTTCCGCCGCAGATGTGGCACGAAATGTCCATTTCGGCACTCGGCTCGGTGAACGGGAAATACGACGGACGCAGGCGGATTTTCGTGTCGGCGCCGAACATTTCGCGGGCAAACGACAGGAGCACCTGCTTCAAATCGGTGAACGACACGTTTTTGTCGATGTAGAGGCCCTCCACCTGATGGAAAAAGCAGTGGGCACGGGCCGAGATGGCCTCGTTGCGATAGACGCGCCCCGGGCAGATGACGCGGATGGGCGGCTGGTGCGTCTCCATGTAGTGCGCCTGGTCGTTCGACGTGTGCGAGCGCAGGATGACGTTTTTCGCCACGTCGTCGGGGTTCGTCTCAATGAAAAACGTGTCTTGCATGTCGCGCGCAGGGTGGTCGGCGGCGAAGTTCAACTTCGTGAACACGTGCAGGTCGTCGTCGATTTCCGGTCCCTCGGCCAGCGTGAAGCCCATGCGCTGGAAAATGTCGATAATCTCGTTTTTCACGATGGTCAGCGGATGGCGCGTGCCCAGCGGAATGGGGTAGGGCGTGCGCGTCAGGTCGATGTCGTCGGCCTCGTCGTCGCCGCCCGACAGTTGCTCCTTCAGCGCGTTGATGTGGTCGAAGGCCATCTGCTTCAACTCGTTGATTTTCACGCCGACGGTTTTCTTCTCGTCGGCCGCCACGTTGCGGAAATCCGCCATCAGCGCGTTGATTTCGCCCTTTCGGCTCAGGTATTTCAAACGAAGTTGTTCAATCTCTTCGGCGTTGTTGGCCGTCAGGCTGCTGATTTCCTTCAGCAGTGCTTCTATTTTTTCTAACATTTTTCTTGGATTTACACGTTTCAACCTGCAAAGTTACACATTTTTTCTTTGAAATGTGCGCTGCCGTCTCTTTTTTTCTCGATTTTTATGAAAAACCACGAAACATTTGGCAGTTCGGCCGTTTTGTCGTAACTTTGCACGTCGTTTATTCTTATGAAACTGAATTTCGGAAAACTGAGCGCTACGTCGGCAGGCCTCTTGGTCGGGCTGTTGGTGTTGTCGTGTCTGGTGGGGACGGGGTGCACCGACCGGAAAACTCCGCCGAGCGAGACTGTCGAGGAAACCGACTCGCTGCCAGCCGACTCGCTGCCGACCGACACCGTGGAAGACATCTTGGAAGACACGCCGCTGCCGAAGGCCGTCGATGAGTTTTTCGACGATTTCTTCTTCAATTTCGCGGGCAACCGCAATATGCAGTTCAGCAGGATTCAGTTTCCGCTGCCGGTACGCGACGGCGACCAGACCACGATGCTGGAGCGGCGCCAGTGGCAATACAGCCATTTCTTCATGTCGGACGGCTATTACACGCTGCTCTTGGACGACGAGCAGCAGGATTCGCTCTCGAAAGTGTCGTCGCTGACCCACGCCGTCGTGGAGAAACTCTATATGCACGAAAACCTCGTGAAACAGTACGTTTTCGACCAAGTGGAAGGCGAGTGGAAACTCACGTCGATTGTCCACTGCGAGTTGGCCGACCATCCGTGTGCCTCGTTCCTGCATTTCTACGAGAATTTCGCCTCCGACACGGCTTTTCAGGCGAAGAGCCTGAACGACTTGGTGCTGATGACCGTGCCCGACTCCGACGAGGACTTCACCGACGTGACGGGCTCGATTATGCCCGAGCAGTGGCCCACGTTCAAGCCTGAAATCATTCCCGAAGGCATCATCTACTGCGTGAACTACGGACAGGCCTACACCGACGAGAGCCAGAAAGTGCTCGTGGTGCGCGGCGTGGCCAACGGACTGAGCGTCTCGATGACCTTCCGGCTCAAAAACGGCCAGTGGAAACTCGTGAAATTCTCCACATAACTCCTTCACTCCTTCACTCCTTCACTCCTTCACTCCTTCACTCCTTCACTCCTGTAACTCCTGAACTCCAGAACTCCTGAAACTCCTGAAACTCCTGAAACTCCTGAACTCCAGAACTCCTGAAACTCCTGTAACTCCTGAACTCCTGAAAAATGAAAGATATCCGCAACTATCCCCTCCTGCAACACAACACGTTTGGCATTGACGCCCAGTGTCGCCGATTCATCGAGTTTTCAACCGTGAGCGAACTGATGGCCGTCTGCACCAAACTGACCCCCGACGACCAGCCGCTGCTCCTCTTGGGCGGAGGCAGCAACCTCCTGCTCACGGGCAATTTCGACGGCACGGTGCTCCATTCGGCCATCATGGGCGTGGAGAAAATGGTTGAGGAAGGCGAGTCGGTCTTCGTGCGCGTGGGCAGCGGCGAAAATTGGGACGATTTCGTGGCCTTCTGCGTGGAAAACGGCTGGTATGGAGCCGAAAACCTCTCGCTCATTCCGGGCGAGGTGGGCGCGTCAGCCGTGCAGAACATCGGAGCCTACGGCGTGGAGGCGAAGGACATCATCGAGCGCGTTGAGGCCGTCGAAATTCAGACGGGCCGTCGCGTCACCTTCGAGAACGAGGAATGCGACTACGCCTATCGCCAGAGCCGTTTCAAGCACGACTGGAAGAACCGTTTCGTGGTGACGCACGTCATTTTCCGCCTATCCACCGAGTTCCAGCCGCGACTCGACTACGGCAACCTGCGCGAAACCATGCAGAAAAAGGGCGTTCCCGTCACGCCGCAGACGCTTCGCCAGACCATCATCGACATTCGCCGCGAAAAACTTCCCGACCCGAAGGAAATCGGCAGTGCAGGCAGTTTTTTCATGAATCCGATGGTCTCGATGCAGAAATACCGCGAATTGGCCGCGAAATTTCCCGAAATGCCGCATTACGAGGTCGATTCCGACCGCGTGAAAATCCCGGCCGGCTGGATGATTGACCAGTGCGGCTGGAAAGGCCGCTCTTTGGGGCGCGCCGGCGTGTATGAAAAGCAGGCGCTCGTACTCGTGAACCTCGGCGGGGCCACGGGCGCGGAAATCCTCCATCTTTGTGAAACCATCCGTGCCGATGTGCGCCAGAAGTTCGGCATCGACATTCATCTTGAAGTCAATATCGTATGAAATTTACATTTTTAGGCACCGGGACATCGTCGGGCGTGCCCGTTTTGGGCTGTCCGTGTGAGGTCTGCCACAGCAGCGACCCACGCGACCGCCGATTTCGATGCGTAGGACTGCTGGAAACAGCCACAACGCGCCTGCTCATCGACTGCGGCCCCGACATCCGCCTGCAACTCATGCCGCTGCCCTTCAAGAAAATCGACGGCGTGCTGCTCACCCACATCCACTACGACCACGTTGCCGGCATCGACGACCTGCGCGGCTTTTGCGTCTTCGGCGACATCAACGTCTATGCCAACCGCCAGACGGCCGACGCCCTGCGCGTCACCATGCCCTATTGCTTCACCGAGAAACTCTATCCGGGCGTGCCGCTGCTCAACCTTCACGCCGTCGAACCTGGCCAGAAGGAGCGAATCGGCGACATCGAGTGGCAGGCCGTCGAGGTGATGCACGGGAAAATGCCGATTCTGGCCTATCGTTTCGGCAATTTCGCCTATATCACCGACATGAAGACCATTTCCGACGAGAGCCGCGCACAGTTTCGGGGCGTGGACACGCTGGTGGTCAACGCCCTGCGCTTCGACCGCGAGCACCACTCCCACATGCTCGTCGCCGACGCCATCGACTTCGCCCGCAGCGTGGGTGCCCGTCGCACCTTCCTGATTCACGTCACCCACAACATCGGTTTCCACGACGACGCCAACCGCCAGTTGCCCGACGACGTGCGCTTCGCCTACGACGGATTGACGATTGAAGCGTAAGTTCAATTAAGAAATGCAACTTTTGGAGAAAATAACAGGGAACTGAGAAGAAACGTTTTTTTTCAGGAGAAAGAGGG
>JAFUVC010000185.1 GCA_017483785.1 Prevotella sp. | reverse complement strand
GCATCCGCGTGGTGTGCGGAAAAGGCACCTACATCCGCTCGCTGGCCCGCGACATCGGCCGCGCACTCGACAGCGGCGCGTACCTGACCGCCCTCCGGCGCACACGCGTGGGCGACATCCGCGTCGAAGACTGCGTAGATTTCGAAAGGGTGGAAGAATGGTTAAGTCAATTACCAATGGTCAAATCGTAAAATCAATTGTAAATTGTAAATTGTCAAATTGTAAATTAAATAGATGAAACTGTCACAATTTAGATTTAAACTGCCAGAAGAGCAGATTGCGCTGTATCCGCACAGCCTGTATCGCGAGTTTGAAAACGAAGACGGAACGAAGGAAACCGTGCGGTTCACGCGTCGTGATGAATGTCGTATGATGGTTCTGCACCGCAAGTCGAAGACCATCGACATGTACAGGCGTGATGCCGACGGAAACCCCGTTGAGGGCGATTTCCTGCAATTCAAGAACCTGATTGACTACTTCGACGAGGGCGACGCCTTCATTTTCAACGACACGAAGGTGTTTCCGGCGCGCCTGTATGGCACGAAGGAGAAGACCGACGCGAAAATCGAGGTGTTTCTGCTGCGCGAACTGAACCAGGAAATGCGCCTGTGGGACGTGCTGGTGGAGCCGGCGCGCAAAATCCGCATCGGCAACAAGCTGTTCTTCGACGAAAGCAGCACGATGGTGGCCGAGGTCATCGACAACACGACGAGCCGCGGTCGCACGCTGCGCTTCCTCTACGACTGTCCGCACGACGAGTTCAAGCGCGAGTTGTTTGCACTGGGCGAGTCGCCGCTGCCCCGCTACATCATCGACCAGCGCGAAAGTCCGCACGCCACGACCGAGGATTTGGAAGATTTCCAGACCATCTACGCGAAAAACGAGGGTGCCGTGACAGCGCCTGCCACGGGCCTGCACTTCAGTCGCGAACTGATGAAGCGCATGGAAATCAAGGGCATCAATTTCGCCTTCATCACCGTGCATTGCAGCCTCGGCGCGTTCCACAACATCGAAGTGGAAGACCTCACGAAGCATAAAATGGACTCCGAGCAGATGATTATCGGCGGCGAGGCCTGTCAGGTGGTGAACGAGGCGAAACGCGCCAACCACCACGTCTGTGCCGTGGGCACGAGCGTGGTGAAAGCCACCGAGACAGCCGTGGGCACCGACGGAATGCTGAAGGAATACGACGGCTGGACGAACAAATTCATCTTCCCGCCCTACGATTTCGGCCTGGCCGACTCGATGATTGCCAATTTCTATCATCCGATGTCCACGCTGCTGATGGAAACCGCCGCTTTCGGAGGCTACGACCTCGTGATGGAAGCCTACGACCTGGCCGTGAAAAACGGCTATAAGTTCGGCTGCTTCGGCGATGCGCTGCTGATTTTGAATGATTAAAGCCCCATCCCAAATCGTCAAATCGTCCAATGCATAGGGTGTATTTAGGATTAGGTTCAAACATGGGCGACCGTCGGCAGAACATCGAGAAGGCCGTCGCGCTCATTGAAGCACGGGTGGGGCCGACCCTCCGCCGCTCGACGCTGATAGAAACCGAGCCGTGGGGATTTGAGTCGGAAAACCGCTTCCTGAACGGCGTGGTGCTCTGCCAGACCGAACTTTCGCCCCGCGAAGTGCTCCAGACGACGCAGGAAATCGAACGAGAACTGGGGAGAACGAGAAAATCGAGGAACGAGGAGCGAGGAGCGAGGAACGAACGCTCATCTGTAAATTGTCAATTGTCAATTGTCAATTACCACGACCGCCCCATCGACATCGACATCCTCCTGTACGACGACCTGCGCGTGGACGAGCCCGACCTGAAAATCCCCCATCCGCTGATGGAAAAACGCGATTTCGTGATGATTCCGCTGCGTGAAATCTTATGTGAAACCCCTTAAAACCCGAGAAATGCCAACAGCCCAAGACTTCATACAGTTGAAAGCCTTCGCCCGTCAGGACGCACTCGTGCTCGGCGGGCTGTGGATGGCGAGTTTCGCCCTTGTGGTGATGGCTCCGCAGTCGATGATGGGCACTTTGCTGGCCCTGTCCACGCCCGTACTCCTCGGCTGGCTGCTGAGTCGTTTTCGCGATGTGGCCCTCGACGGCGTCATCTCGTTCCGTCGCGGCTATGTCTATTGCGTCTATTGTTTCCTCTACGCCTCGCTGCTCTTCGCCGTGGCGCAATACGTCTATTTCCGCTTCATCGACGGCGGCCGCTTCATGCAGATGCTTTCCGAGAGCGTGAAACTCGTGGAGCAGGCCTATCAGCAAAACGGCCTCAGCACGGCCGAATTCCAGCCGATGCTGGAGCAGATGCAGTCGCTTCCGCCCTCGCAGTGGGTCTTCATGCTGTTGATGCAAAACCTGTTCATCGGATTCGTCCTGGGTGTGCCCGTGGCGGCCGTCTGTGCGCGTAAGGTCAAGCAATAAATTGTCCAATAGTAAATTGTCCAATAGTAAATTGTCCAATAGTAAATTGTCCAATAGTAAATTGATCAGATGGATATTTCAGTAGTAATTCCTCTTTACAACGAGGCCGAGTCGATAGAAGAACTCTATGCATGGATCGAGAAAGTGATGCAGTCGAAAGGCTTTTCGTTTGAAGTCATTTTCATCAACGACGGCTCCACGGACCGTTCGTGGGAAATCGTGGGCGAACTGCATAAGCGGTCGGAACACGTCCGGGGCATCTGTTTCCGCCGGAATTATGGGAAAAGTCCGGCCTTGTACTGCGGTTTCAAGGAAGCCCAGGGCGACGTGGTCATCACGATGGACGCCGACCTGCAAGACTCGCCCGACGAGATTCCCGAACTCTACCGCATGATTACCGAAGACGGCTACGACCTCGTGAGCGGCTACAAGCAGAAACGCTACGACCCGCTGTCGAAAACCCTGCCCACGAAGCTGTTCAACGCCACGGCGCGACGGGTGAGCGGCATCAAAAACCTGCACGACTTCAACTGCGGACTGAAAGCCTATCGCCGCGACGTGGTGAAAAACATCGAGGTGTTCGGCGAAATGCACCGTTTCATCCCCTATCTGGCGAAAAATGCCGGTTTCGACAAGATTGGCGAGAAGGTCGTGCAGCATCAGGCGCGAAAATACGGCACGTCGAAGTTCATGGGCCTGAACCGCTTTGTCAACGGCTATCTCGACCTGATTACGCTATGGTTTCTGGGCACGTTCGGCAAGAAGCCGATGCACGTTTTCGGCTTCCTCGGCACGCTGATGTTCCTGATAGGCTTCCTGTCGGTTGTCGGCATCGGCGCCGAAAAACTCTACTGCCTCTACAACCACATTCCGCAGCGCCTCATCACCAGTTCGCCGTGGTTCTACATCGCCCTGACCACCATGCTCATCGGCACACAACTCTTCCTCGCCGGCTTCATCGGCGATTTGGTGAGCCGGTCGTCGCAAAGCCGGAATGATTACCAGATTAAGGAAACGATTTGACTGATAATTTGCTAGATGTTATAGCAAACTACTATCAAAGGGGATGCCAAACATCCCCTTTGATAGTCTAAATAAGCATTTCTAATAGCTCAATTTCACAATCTTTTGTGCAGAACGAATAATGTAAATACCGCGGGTTGGTAATGGAATTTGCTGATGCAATCCAGTGGAAATGCATGTTGTAATTAGTTGTCCTTCGGCATTGAATATTTCAAAGCGATTACCTTCTTCCAAACCTTCGACGTGGAGGAGTCCGTCGCCTGTAGCCCATGCTTTCATTCGCGAATTTCCGTCAACGGCGTTAATTTCTGTGGGAATTACTTGTTCGACGGAAACTATAAACGTGGCATTTGCGTTCAGACCTTTTATCTTGTAAATTCCGTTGATAATATCTGCAGTTACGTCAATTCCATTAAACAATACGGTGTTAAGTTTCCAGCCATCTTCTATTTCAATCCAACATTCACAGTTCGAATATTTCTCAACATCTATACCTACATATATGCCGTTTCCCGTAGAAATGTTTAGTTTCACAGGATTTTCTCCAAATTCAGCCTTGATAATGTAGTTCTGTAGTACAGATTTAATGACGTACTGATTGTTGTTCACTTCCGCAGTTACGTCAATATCGTTAATTTTCAATGATTTTAATCGATAACCGTCTAGTACGTGGAATATTTTTGGGGTCCTTGTACCAAACTAACTGTCGTTCCACCTTCATTGATGTTGTAATACAATGTTACATTGTCGTTGTTTGCAGCTTCAAAATCGTAAGCTGATGCTGTGACTGCGAAAAAAGCCGTCACAATAAGTAAGAAAATTTTTTTCATCTTTTTTATTTTAATTGGTTTTGTAAAAAGGAAAGGGCGTTAACCGTTTGTTTACTTGCAATTTACCAAGGTTACCGCCAAGTGACCTGCCACGAGTACAAGCATCAACAGTTCACGCCCATTGGAACGTGAACTTTCAGCTGCTTATTTCCCTCGTGTTGAATATTGGCGGTATTCTGGTAAATGGGAACAAGAGCAAAAGCTCAAAATCCTATATGTTAAGTATCAAAACGGAAACACTTCTCCGTTAATTAATAATTTTCAGTTGTGTCTTGTCTTAAGACTCGTTGTCAATTCTTTTTTAATCCATAGGCAAATATTTTTAGTTAGACAATATGGTGTTGGCTAAAAATTAGACATCGAACCCAAGTTCGCGTGCCATATTCCTGATAATTTTCACATCTACTGTGGATTTGTCTGATTTGTCATATATGGTTAGCAGGGCAATTCGGCCTTCTCGCTCAGCAACGATAGCGTTAGCCGTAATAACACGGGCACTGCCAGATTTTCCACGCCCTTTTGAGGAGATGGACATTCTTATCTTACGGATGTTCGGACAAAGTTCAACTCCCTGAAATGGATTTTCTTGAAGGCTTATCAAAAAATCTGCATAGTCATCTGCCATGCTGCGGTAGCGTTTCGCGAGTCTTTTGATTGCCGTGTCAAAATCTTTATGACTGGAGATTTCGTAACTCATTGACTAACTTTTCTGCTGGTCGGAACTTGTTCGACTTTCCTGTTTCTAAATATTCTTTCCAATCTCTCATACCTTGACAAACTTCAGCCGTAACATTGCGCTGAGTGGTATCATTCGCAACGGGCATGAGGCGATAACGTCCTTGGCGCGACCTCAATATTACGGGTTCGCCTCGATCCACCATACCCAGATATTTGGTTTGGTTGGAACGGAATTCCCTTGTGCTTACAATCGTCATAACTCTATTGCTGTTTTAAAATGTTCAATTGCAAAATTACGACATTTTCTACAATTTCCGTGATTTTTCGCTAAATTTTTCCAGAAAAAATACGAAAAGTGCTGATTTGTAGATAAAAAAAAGTAATTTTGCAATCGGTTTCGACGAAATACATTTATGTTGAAGAAGATAAAAATTTGGCTGGTGGACAAGAATTTGACGACGAGAAGGCTCCTGCTTTTCTTATTGATAACGCTCGCCGCGTGCAGCAGCATCGACTGTCCGCTGAACAACCGCGTCAGCACGGTCTATAAACTGGCGGGCGACGTGGCTCCGCTGGGCGACGCGCTCACGATTTCAACCACGAAAATCAACGGCAACGACTCGGTACTGCTCAATCAGGCCGTGAACGTCGATAGTTTCCTGCTGCCCGTCAGTTACAACCGGCCCGAGGACGTGCTCTATTTCCAGCGCAGCAACTCGACGGGATGGAGCGTCACCGACACCGTGGTCGTCGAGAAACAGGACCTGCCGCACTTCGAGTCGGTCGATTGCAATCCGTCGTATTTCCACATCATCAAGCGCGTGCGCCACACCCGTTTGGGCATTGATTCGATAGTCATTCACAAAGAAAATGTCAACTACGATGCAACAGAACCCCATTTGCTCGTCTATTTCAAGAATTTTTATCAGTAGCTGCCTGCTTCTGCTCGCGTTTGCAGAGGTTTCGGCCCAGCCTGCCGAGGTGAAAATTCCGGAAGTGGAGAACAGGA
This sequence comes from Prevotella sp., assembly GCA_017483785.1. Lineage (GTDB taxonomy): Bacteria > Bacteroidota > Bacteroidia > Bacteroidales > Bacteroidaceae > Prevotella. Next base: position 898 of record JAFUVC010000185.1, on the reverse strand, counting down.
AAGTCCGGTTCTTCAACGGCATTTCCGTGTCGGCCGACCTCGTCGGCCTGGCGCAGTTGGCATTCGGCGACTACGGCCAGTACGAGGCGGCGTTGCGGCTGAACCTGAAAGACAAGTTTTTCCCGATTTTTGAACTGGGCTACGGCAAGGCCAATTCTGAAGACGCAGCCACGCGCCTGTCGTACAAGACGAGTGCGCCCTACGGCCGCGTCGGGCTGGATTTCAACCTGATGAAGAACAAACACGACGTGAACCGCCTCTACGGCGGCCTGCGCTATGCCTACACGAACTATAAATTCGACATTTTCTGCCCCGGAGTGACCGACCCGACATGGGGCGAGACGGCCGAGTTCAAGGCGAAGGACGTGGCCGCCAACTACCACTGGCTGGAGTTCGTTTTCGGACTGGACGCGAAGATTTGGGGCCCGGTCAGGCTGGGGTGGACGGCTCGCTATAAGCGCCGGCTCTTCCACAACGACGGCCACGTGGGCAACACATGGTATGTGCCGGGCTACGGCAAGCAGGGAAATGCCCGTCTGGGCGGCACGTTTAACGTGATTCTGGAGTTATGAAGAAGTTTCTGAAGATAGCATTTCTGCTGGCGCTGATTGTCGGAACGGTGCTGATTATCCGCGAAAACAGCAGCAAGACTTTCCATCGCGACGAAGGGAAGATTTTCGGCACGTTTTACCATATCACTTACGAACACGGCGAGAATCTCCACGACCAGATTCTGGCCGAACTGCAGAGGGTTGACCAGTCGCTCTCGATGTTCAACGACAGTTCGACCATTTCGCGCATCAACCGCAACGAGGCGGTCGATTTGTCGGGGGATTCGCTCTTCGTGGAGGTGTTCACGATGGCGCAGCGCATCGCCGAAGACACCGACGGCGCATTC
>JAFUVC010000184.1 GCA_017483785.1 Prevotella sp. | reverse complement strand
CCCGAGGGCGTCTATACCGTGCTGTCGGGCATGACCTTCATGGAGCACCTCAAAGACAATCTGCTCTCGTATTGTCCGCTGAAGCCGCTCAACGAGGAGGAACAGCGATTCCTCGATGACGACATCGCCCGCAAACTCTTCTCGATGCAGAACATTCCCTGCACCGACTGCAAATATTGTATGCCGTGCCCCTACGGAATCGACATTCCCGGCATTTTCAGGCATTACAACAAGTGCAAAAACGAAGGCACGCTGCCCACCGACGCGCTCGACCCCGAATACGCGAAACTGCGCCGAAACTACCTCATCGGGCTCGACCGCAGCGTTCCGCGCCTGCGTCAGGCCAGCCACTGCATCGGCTGTGGCCAGTGCGAGTCGCATTGTCCGCAAAACATCCGTATTCCGCGCGAATTGCACAAGATTGACGATTTCGTGGAGAGTTTGAAGACCAACAGCCTGTTCCGCGAGGCTCACGAGGCTGAAAACAGCAAGTAAAACCCAGTCTGAAACATGGAATTTAGCCATTCGGAAGGTGCGCGGCCCTTTTGTCCGCAGGTAGCCATCGTCGATTCTAACACGCTCGCCGCGATTGGGTTGCGACAAGTGTTGCAGACGGTTTTGCCGATGATGCAGGTGGATGTGTTCGGGTCGTTTGTGGAATTTGAGGCCAATGCCCCGGAAAACTATGCGCATTATTTCGTGGCGATGAACTTGGTGCTGGAAAACCGCGTTTTTTTCCTTGAACATCGCCGGAAGACGATTGTGCTGACGACCTCGTGCGACCCGAATGCGCAGATGAAGGACTTTCATTCGCTGTGCATCAACCAGCCGGAGAACCAACTCGTGCGCTCGCTGTTCGTGCTGCATCAGCACGGCCACGGGCGGAATTTTCCGCATCAAATGCCCGTGTCGAAGGAGAAAATCCTGTCTGACCGCGAAATTGAGGTGCTCTCGCTGATGGTGAAAGGGCTTATCAACAAGGAAATTGCCGACCGGCTCCACATCGGCCTCACGACGGTCATCACGCACCGCAAAAACATCATGGAGAAACTGGGCGTGAAGAGCGTTTCGGCACTGACGATTCATGCCGTGATGAACGGCTATGTGGACATTGACGACATTTAGAGGAACGGGGCAATCAGGTGGGCGAACCATCCCCTGAATTTCTGCCACGGCGTGCGGAAGGAATCCCACGTTTCCGGCGTCAGTCGGAAGCAGTTTTTCTTGTCTTCGTCAAACATGGCGTCGAGTTGCCGGGTGATGGCCGTATCGGCAATGACGGCGTTCGCCTCGTAGTCCCATCGGAGCGACCGCGCGTTGAGGTTGGCACTGCCCACGGTGCATAGTTTTCCATCGACCGTGATGGTCTTAGAGTGGTGAAAACCAGCCTGATACATCCATACGTTAACGCCATACTTCATCAATTTGTGAAGGTTGTAGAACATACAATCGGGCGTGAAGGGAATGTCGCTATTGGTCGATGCCATAATCTCGACTTTCACCCCTCGGTTGGCCGCCTGACGCAGTTTCCGCTTCAATTTTCGGTTGAGCGTGAGGTAGGGGTTGATGAGTTTGATGCTGTCCTGCGCGTTGTCAATGGCGTGATAGTAGAAATTGCGAATGATTTTGTTCGATTTTCGGGGTTCGCGGTTGATGATGCCGACGGTGAAGCCCCCCTCCGTCCCCCCAACGGGGAGGATGATTTGTTGGGTGTTGATTTCTGGTTGTTGGGTTGGTTTTTCGGTCAAAATGGGCAGTTCTTCGCCCGTCGTTTTCTTCCAGATTCTGGCAAAAATCTCTTGCAGCGTCCTGACTTCATCGCCCTCGATTCGGCAGTGCATATCGCGCCACGGCCCCACTTTCTCGGTGCCGTTGATGTAGTAGTCGGCCACGTTCATGCCGCCAATGTAGGCGATGCTGTCGTCGATGACGACGATTTTGCGGTGGTCGCGCGAGAAAACGTGGTTAATCCACGGAAAGTCGAGCGGGTCGAACTTGTAAATCTGGATTCCGCGCAGTCGCAGCGCCTTCAAATGGCGCTTTTTAAGCGGTTGGTTGTTCGAGGCATTGCCGAAAGCGTCGAAAAGAGCGCGAATTTCCACGCCCTGCGTCGATTTCTGGGCCAGCAGGTCGAAGAGGAGCGAGGCGATGGAGTCGTTGCGGAAGTTGAAATATTCGAGGTGGACGGAGCGTCGGGCCTGCCGGATGGCGTGAAACATATCGTCGAACTTCTCCTTGCCGCTCTTGAGCAGCGTCACCTTGTTGTTATGCGAGAAACTGACGCCTTCTTCTCGCAATTTGTTGATAATCAGCGAGTCGGACGATTGTGCGAGGGATGTGAAAAGTGAAAGGAGAAGCGTGAAAAGTGTCGAGAGCACGGCCCTTTTCCATTCAAAACATCTTCTTTTCGGTTCTGTTTTCTTCATTTTCACACTCCACACACCCCGTTAAATCATGCAAGAATAATGATCGACCACGCCCAGCAGATGCTCCTGCGGGTCGGCGACGAGCACGGAATGGATTTTATAGCGCTGCATGATGCGCTGAACTTCCGAAATTTTCGTGTCGGGCGCGACGGTTTTGGGCTGTCGCGTCATGATGTCGCTGACGGAGTGGTTGAAAAATTCCGCCTGCCAGCGCTCCATCGCCCGACGGATGTCGCCGTCGGTGATGAGGCCGATGATTTTCTCGTTTTCGAGCGACACGCCGAGCCCGAGTTTGCCCTTGCTGACGAGGATGATGGCCTCGCCGAGCCCCATTTCCTGCGGAATGATGGGCAGGTCGTCGCTGCGCATCACGTCGGAGGCCGTTGTCAGCAGCCTGCGACCCAGTTCGCCGCCCGGATGGAACTGTGCGAAGTCCTGCGGCTTGAAATTGCGCTTTTCCATAAGCGCGATGGCGAGCGCGTCGCCCATGACGAGTTGCGCCGTGGTAGAACTCGTGGGCGCGAGGTTCAGTGGACACGCCTCTTTCTCCACGTGCACGTTCAGGTGGACGGTGGAGTATTTCGCGAGCAGCGAGTCGGCGTTGCCGCTCATGCCGATGATGGGCACCTGCATGTGGAGCAGCATGGGGATGAAGCGCAGCAGTTCGTCGGTCAGGCCGGAGTTGCTGATGGCCAGAACCACGTCGTCGCGCGTCATCACGCCGAGGTCGCCGTGAAACACGTCGAGCGGGTTGATGTAGAAGGCCGGCGTTCCCGTCGAGGCCAGCGTGGCGGCGATTTTCGCCCCGATGTGGCCGCTTTTCCCGACTCCCGTGACAATCACTTTTCCGTGGCAGCGATAGATGAGTTCCACGGCGCGGTCGAACTGCTCGTCGAGTTTCGGAATGAGGTCGAGCACGGCCTGCGCTTCGTCACGAATGACCTGAATGGCGTATTCTTTGGGTGATTTCATGTAAATTGATAATTAAAAATTAAAAATTAATAATTAAAAATTATGATTACTTGATTGTTGCTGAGCCCTGAACTCCTGCAACCCCTGAACTCCTGCAACTCCTGAACTCCTGCAACTCCTGAACAACTTGTTCCAATTTTCCGAGTTCGAGCATATTTGCCGCGTCGCTCAGGCCGAGGTCGGGGGTGGGGTGGACTTCAAAGAAGAATCCCGTTGCGCCGAAAGCCTTCGCCGCCATTGCCATCGAGGGCACGAATCGACGGTCGCCCGACGTTTTCCCGTCGCCTGCGCCCGGCCTTTGTACGCTGTGGGTGCAGTCCATGATGACCGTCGGCACGATGTCGAGCATGTCGGGAATGTTGCGGAAATCGACCACCAGATTGTTGTAGCCAAAAGAATTTCCGCGCTCCGTGAGCCAGACTTCCTTCGCGCCGGCCTCGCGCGCCTTCTCGACGGGGTAGCGCATATCGCGACCGCTCAGAAACTGCGCTTTCTTGATGTTCACCGTGCGACCCGTCTTGGCGGCGGCCACGAGCAAATCGGTCTGACGGCAGAGAAACGCCGGAATCTGCAACACATCGCAAACTTCGGCCACAGGCTCGGCCTGCCAGGCCTCGTGAATATCGGTGAGGATGCGCAGCCCGTGCTTCGCCTTCACGTCGGCGAGCATTTTCAGCCCCGTCTCCAGTCCGGGACCGCGAAACGAGCCGATGCTCGTGCGGTTGGCCTTGTCGAACGAGGCCTTGAAAATGATGTCGGTGCCCAGCCGCCGGTTGATTCTCACCAGTTCTTGGGCTACGGTGTCGAGCAGTTCGGCCGATTCTATGACGCAGGGGCCTGCGATGATGGTTGATTGCATATCAAAAGCGTTTTTTTAGTTGGTAATCAGGTGAACATCGCGCTGCGGGAACGGAATTTCAATATTGTTCTTGTTCAGTGTGTCGTAGATGCATTCCAGCACCCGTCCGCTGTCGATGGCCTGCGAAATCACGGGCAGCCAGACGACAATCTTCAGGTTCACGGAGTTGTCGCCAAACTCTTTCAGCAGCACTTTCGGCTCTTTGTTCGGGTCGGTGATGTGAAGTTCCTTGACGGCATCGAGCAGCAGCCGCTTGCATTCGGCAATGTTGGTGCCGTAGGCCACGCCCACGTCGAGCACCACCAGTTCGTAGCCGTGGTTTTTCGTCAGGTTCTTATAGTTTTTCAGCAGCAGTTGGCTGTTGGTGAAGGCTATCACCGAGCCGTCAACGGCCTCGAGCATGGTCGAAGTGTAACTGATCGACGACACCCTGCCGCGCACGCCGTCGCAGACAATCCAGTCGCCGACTTTGATGCGTCCGGCCATCAGCGAAATGCCGTAGTAGATGTTTTCGATGATGTCTTTCATGGCGAAGCCGATACCCGTCGAAAGACCTCCCGAAACCACCACGAGCCACGTGCTCTTCACGTGGAGAATGCCGAGCGAAATGAGCAGCCACGCGCCCCAGACCAGCAGTTGAATGACGTTTTTCGTCATCAGGCTGCGCGTTCCGGCGGTCGAGATGTCGCTTTTCTCGAAATAGAGCCTCACCATGCTCTGAAGCGTCTGGTTGATGTATTTGAACACGAAAAACAGGCCCACGACCAGCGCAATCGACATCGCGCTGATGGTGATGTTCTCCGACTCGACGAATTTCTTGTTGAAAATGTGGTGCGTGGCATCGCTCAGGTTGAACACGTCGGCGGCCCAGTAGAACGAGAAAAGCACCGAGAACACGCCCAGAACGGGCAGTGCCACCGTGTTGATGAAGCGGAAAAACCACGTCTGCGTGATGGGCTTCTGGTCGATGTTCTTCCGCTTTCCGTAGGCCGTCAGCCAGCCCGAAATGCAGGTGAGCGTCAGGATGCAGGTGAGTTGCATAATCCAGAGGATGAGCAGTTGCACGCTGGCGAGCGTGTAGCCCAGCCACGAGCAGACGAGCGACACGATGAACACGAACAGCGAAATATAGGTGTAGAAGACGTCGCTACGCGGAATGTTGCGGTTGTAGCGGCGAATGACAAACCACTGCCACAACATGCAGACGAGCAGCGTGGGCGGCAGGATGAGGTTCACTAAGTCGTTGGGAATGAGAACGATACGAAACGCGATGACCAGCAGCCCCATGAAAATCAGCGGTGCATAGATGCGGAAGGCACTCTTGATTTGCGAGCCGTCGAGCCGCAGCAGCAGCGAAATCAGGATGACGCCGAGCAGCCATGTATATTGCACGAGCAGTTTCGAGGCCATGATGAGGAAATTCTGGTTGACCGTGGCGCGGATAATGCCGAGGATGATGGCCAGCAGCACCACCGAAATGGCCATGATGATGCACGTGCGCTTCGCCATGAACGCCTCCGTGCGGAAGCGCTTCGGCAGCAGGAATCGGACGCCCGCCACGGTGATTCCAAACGAGATGAGGCTGTAAATCAGCAGCGCGGCAAAGAGAAACAGAATGACGCGCACGTCCCAGTCGGAGCGCACCGTGTTGTTCGCCTGATACTTCTCAAGCACCGTCTGGCGCGTGTCGCGCACGTTCGTTCCCAAGTTCTTCAGAATGTTGAAAAAATGCTCGCCCCTGTTGTTGAAAATGCTGGTCTGAATGTCCAGATAGCGCTTGTTGGCGTAGTCGTTCAGCCCTTTCAGCTGCTGTTCGGTGCGTTTGTAGTAGCCGATGTAGTTGTTGAGTTGCTCAAGGTTGTCTTTCAGCGTCTTCTGAATGTTCACGGCCAGCGTCAGACACACGTTTCGGTTCATTTTCGCCTCGTCCGACAGTGCCATCGTCGGCATCGTGCTCAGGTTGGCAATCAGGCTGTCGTAGCGCGCAATGTCGCTGCTGATTTGCTCCACATACGTCCGGAAAGGCATCACGTTGCGCTGAAACTCCTGATACTGCTCCGTGGCCTCGTGGCAGGCGTAGGTCAGGTCGAAAATGTAGCCCGACCGCTGCGAATAGAGCATCAGCGAGTTCTGGTTCGAGCGGTTGAGCACGCTGAAGAGGTTCTTCCGGATGGCCTCTTGCTGCTCCTTCATCAGGCTGCTCTGACGGTCCAGTTCGCCGTAGTACTTCATGAGTTCGGTGCGCAACACGGAGAGCGTGTTGTCGATGTCCTTCTCTTTCAGCACGGCGTGGCTCGGCAACACCATTGCCAGCAGCAGAATCAGCGATAATATGGCTTTTTTCATGATTTCTTCTGAATTTCTGATGCAAAGGTACAAAAAAGCCGAAAGTTTTTCGTATTTTTGCAGAAAAATTTGAGTTTGATGAAGAAAACGAAACAGAATAGGGCTTTGCTCGTGGCCGATAGCGGAAGCACGAAAACCGATTGGGTGCTGCTCGGCGAAACGGGCAGAAAATCGTTTCAGACGCAGGGCTTGAACCCCGTTCTGATGTCGGAAGAGCAGATTTTGGCCATTTTGCAGTGCGAATTATTGCCCGAACTGCCGAATGACGGCGATTTTGAGGTGTTTTTCTATGGTGCAGGCGTCCGCCCCGACCAAGAAGAGAAGATGCAGCAGGCGTTCCGGCAGGCTTTCGCCGCAGGTTCGCCCCTTGCTGCCGTCGCAAATCCCACTTCATCCCTCATCCCTCATCCCTCATCCCTCAACCTTCATCTTTCCTCCGACCTGCTCGGCGCGGCACGCGCATTGTGCGGCCACGCAGAAGGAGTTGCCTGCATCCTCGGCACGGGCAGCAATTCCTGCCTGTTCGACGGCGAAAAAATCGTGCAGAACACACCTGCGCTGGGCTACGTGCTCGGCGACGAGGGCAGCGGCGCATCGCTCGGAAAGCGCTTTCTCAACGCTATTTTCAAGGGGCTGCTTCCCACCGAACTGCGCGACGATTTTCTCGCCGAAACGCGTCTCACGCTCAACGAAATCATTCAGAAAGTCTATCGCGAGCCCATGCCCAACCGATTCCTCGCCGCCACCTCTTTATATATAGGCCGACATCTCGACGACGAGGCCCTGCGCACGCTCGCCAAAGACGAATTTCGCAGGTTTTTCCGCGCCAACATCGCGCCGTACGGCCGTCAGGATTTGCCCGTCGGCTTCGTCGGGAGCATCGCCGCGCATTACGAGCCACTGCTTCGCGAGGCCGCCGAAGAAGAGGGCTTCCAAGTCGGGAAAATCCTCTCCAAACCCATCGACGCGCTGTGCGACTACCACAAAATCCGGCTGTCGAAATAAAAATCTGAATTTTTTGGCGGAATAATTTTGTTTCGCCTCCGATTTTTTGTAATTTTGTGCCACTTTTATATCAATTTTAGAACAAAGATGAGAAGCAAGACAGCAAACGGAAACTGGTTTGAATGCACGGTGCGCTACGACCGTCAGATGGAAGACGGCATGACGAAGCCCGTGCCTGAACTTTATGTGGTTGAGGCCGTGTCGTTTGGCGACGCCGAGAAGAAGATAACAGAGGAAATGTCGGCCTACGTGAGCGGCAGTTTCGAGGTGAAGAAAATCAATCCGGCGACCTATCGCGAGATTTTTTTCAGTGAAGACACCAACGACGACCGCTGGTACAAGGCGAAACTGTCGTTCATCACCATCGACGAGAAGACCGAGAAGGAAAAACGCTCTACGGTGACCTATCTCGTGCAGGCCTCGACGTTCAGCGGAGCCATGAAAAACGTGGAGCAGGTGATGAGCGGCACGATGATTAACTACGACATCGCCAACATCACCGAGACCAAAATCATGGATGTTTATGAGCATCAGTGACAATCTGCTGGCCGTGAGGCGGAGCCTGCCGACTGGCGTGCGGCTCGTGGCGGTGAGCAAGTTTCACCCCGTCGGCGAACTGATGGAGGCCTACGACGCCGGCCAGCGCATTTTCGGCGAGAGCCATGTGCAGGAATTGCAGGGCAAGGTCGCGGCAATGCCTGCCGACGTGGAGTGGCATTTCATCGGCCATTTGCAGACGAACAAGGTGAAATATCTCGCGCCCTACGTCAGCATGATTCACGCCGTCGATTCCATGAAACTTTTACGCGAAATCGACCGTCAGGCCGTGAAAAACGACCGGATTATCGACGTTTTGCTCGAACTCCATATTGCCGAGGAGGAAACGAAATACGGTTTTTCGCCCGACGACTGCCGTCGGCTTCTGGCCGAAGGGGAGTGGCGCGAACTCCGCCATGTGCGCATCTGCGGATTGATGATGATGGCGACCTACACCGACGACACTGCCCAAATCCGAAACGAAATGGAACAGGCGCAGAGCCTGTTCCATGAACTCAAGTCGGCCTATTTTGCCGACGATGATGCCTTTTGCGAGTGTTCGTGGGGCATGAGCCACGACTATCAGATTGCCGTCGAGACGGGCGCCACGCTCGTGCGCATCGGCACGACCATTTTCGGCGAGCGCGTCTATTGACGACTATTTCACGACGATTTTCCTGCCGTTTTTGATGTAAATTCCCTTGCGGAGTTCGTTTCCGGTCATTTTCCGCCCCTGCAAGTCGTAGGTGTTCGCCTTGCCGTTGGCCGAATTGTCCGAGACGATTCCGTCGATGCCCGCCGCCACGAAGTCTTTCAGGAAGTCGAACGTGATGATTCCGTCTTCTTCCTTGATGTTGTAAATCGGCTTCTCGATGGTGCATCGGTTCATCTTGACGGAAAGCAGTTCCGTGACGTTCTTCGAGCCCGGATAGGGGTCGCCCTGATGGCTGTTTATGTATTCATTTGTGCTGTAGGGCTTGCTGTCTGTCTTCTTGGTGATGTCGCTGCCATAGACGCGAAATGAGTTAATCAGCAGGCCGTCGGCAGGTGCCAGCGTCATTCCCGGCTTGCCGGCAGTGTTGTTGGGCGCATCGCCGGCGTTGACGTAGGAGCGCTCTTTGCCGTTGGAATCGCTGTAGTCCACGCGATAGACCAGCAGTCCGTGGCATCGCAGCGACATGTTGATGACGCGCTGCGCCCATTGGGTGTTCTGGAAATTCTGCAGAATCAGGTATTCGCCGTTGGTGTCGGACTTGATTTTGTAATATTTGTCTTGCGTGAGCGTAATCTGCGCCGTGTCGGTGAGTTCCTCAATCTCGGTCCAGCCCATCACTTCCTTTTCCCAGGGCGTGTAGGGCGTGGGAACGTAGCCCATGTCGGTGTATTCCCCTCCGTCCATCAGGTCCCAGTATTCCAACGTCTGATTGTCCACGGTCTGGCCCGTGCTGTTGGTGCCAGTCGGGTAGATGTCGGGTAGTCCCAGCGTGTGGGAGAATTCATGGCAGAAAAGCCCGATGCCGTTAATCATCTTGGGCGTAGCAGCCGGCGTGCGGTTGACTTCGTTGTTCACGCCGTAGCGCCTGACTTTCACGCCGTCGTAGGTGCCGAAATCTTGGCTTCCGGACCTCGGCCAGATGCAGTCCGACGAGTTTCCCGATATGCTTTGCCCGTATCCTGCGTAAATGACATACACCAAATCTACGTTTCCGTCTTTATTGGCGTCGTATTGGGAGAAGTCCACCGTGTCGTCGATGGCTTTGCAGGCCTCCTTGACGAGCAGGGAAAGGTTCACGTCTTTCGTCGAGCCGCTGTCTTTTCCGTAATACGCTAATTTGTTCGGCAAGGTCACAGGACCGAAAACGTCGAATTGCGGGCGGAAGAGTCCACCGCTCATGTCGCTGAAATACTGCTTCACGCTGCCATAGTTGCGGTTTTCGTAGAGTCCAAAGTTTTCCAAATTACCTTGACCTTCGGCGTTCAGATATTGGTTGAACGACTTCACGGGGTCGGGCATGGAGAACGTGGTGTCGGCAAATTGCACCAGAATGACCATTGCGCGAGGCTCGCCCGTGTGGGGGAAATACGCCGGCGAGGCGTTTCCCAGCGGAATTCGCCGCTGCATGGCTTTCTGCCTTTTGTCGGCCGCCCCCTTGAAGAAGGCTTTCATGCGGGGAGCCTGTGCGCTGACGAGTTGCTTCTCCGCTGCCGAACGATGGGGCAGTTCGTGGGCCAGTTGGCGCGTGGCTGAAATGTCGCCGTTCTCGTCGATTTCGGCCACGAAGAAGGCAGTTCCCTCTTGTGCGAGCAGCACGCCGTCGGTGGTTGTGTACCAATGGAAATCCTCGTCGCCGTAGCCGATGATGGTGAGTTGCGTGCCGTCAGATTGGGTGACGGTGACGGGTTCCGGATAAACTTTGGCCGCCCACGATGTCGCTGCCGTGAGCACCAGACTGAGTATCAATATAATCTTTTTCATCGTTCTAAAATATTTCATTTTTCAACTTTTCAATGCGTGGCTTTCCACCAACTCGTATGCTCTTTTCCGCGCAAGGCCACCACGTTGCGGCTCGGGTCGCTGATGGTGATGCCCGAGAATGTTTCCACGGAAATGTAAATGGGGTTGTGGTAGATGTACGAATAAATATTTTCCGTGGCGGCTTTGCTGACCACGGTCTTGGCGAGTTGAGCCGTGAATTTCTCGTAGAGGTAGGGGTCAGTGCAGAGTTTTGAAACGTAGTCGCCCATGTCGAAGAAGAGGTTTTCGTTAAAGCCGTCGAGCACCTGCAGGCTCACCAGAAACGCCTCGTCGAAGGTGTAGTGCTCGTTGATTTGCTTCATGACCGATGCGAGGGCGTCCATCTGGCGGCAGTCGATGGCCGAAATGGTGCCGCAGGGCGTCCGATAGTTGGAATAGAACTTGTAGAAGGCATCGACGGCCGATTTGTAGTCGGGCGTTTGCGAGTTCAGCGACTTCCACATGTCGGCGTAGGGCATTCCCTTGACCATCACCTCGCTGGTGGAGGCGATGAGGAAGTTCGTCACCTGGCGCAGTTCGTAGGCCACTTCGGCGTTGGCCATGTAGCAGTCGTCGAAAAGGATATACTGCATGTGGACGCCCGAGAGCCTGATGCCCTCGGCCAGCGACTCGATGTCGGTGGCGTAGCGCAAATCTCCGACGCTGCCGAAGAAGCGCGTCCGCTCGAAATCGGCTTGAGGGCCGTTTTGGCGCACCTGATGGCGTTTCGCGATGCCATACGGATAGTCTTTCCAGTCGCCTTTGAAGGTCCATCCCGAGCCGTGACAGCCTACGAGGAGCGCGTAGTTCAGTGCCTCGGCCGTGTTTTTGGCGTCGCTGATGATGGTGGCGATGCCTTCGGGCGTGGTGTAGTCGGTGCCGGAATAGGTTTTGATTTCCTGACGCGAGCATTGGTTCTTGTCGTACAGGATTTCAAAGAGTTTCGACGTGCTTGCCGACTGGCTGAGGAAGACGAGCAGACGCGTTTTCGCCAGACCTTTCCGCGCGATGATGGCCGACTCGATACTGTCCAGATTTTCGAGGAAATTGTTGTAGAGTCCGTTGTCGGAAGCCGTTCCCGACCACGGCATATAGACCAGAATCGTCTGCTGGTTGACGCTGTTGATGTCAACTGATTCGTCGTTGCACGACAGCAACATGAACCCGAAAATACTGGTCAGAATAGTCGTAAATACAAATTTCCTCATACGATTTTCCTTAGTTTTAGCCTTTCGCGCGTTTCAGTTCGGCGAGCGTCTGCTTCAGCGCGGCGATTTTCTCCTCGGCGTCGCTCTGTTTCTTGCGCTCCATGGCCACGACGGCCTCGGGCGCGTTCTGCACGAAGCGCTCGTTCGAGAGTTTCTTCATCACACCGGCGAGGAACCCCTCCAGATGGTTCAGTTGGGCTTCCTGCTTCTCAATTTCGGCGTCGAGGTCAATCATCGAGCCGAGCGGAACGGCATATTCCACCATGTTCACCATGAAGGTGCTGGCGGTGCCGTCTTTTTCGCCGACCGTTAGGATTTCCTCCAGATTGGCCATCTTCACGACCGCGTCGCCGTATTGCCCGCTGAGTTGCGAGTTCACCACTTGCAGCGTCAGTTTCTCCTTGTTGGCGATATTTTTCTGGGCACGCACGGTGCGCACGCCGCTGACCACCTGCTTGATGGTTTCCACGTCGTTGAGCAGGATTTTCTCGTCTTCCGATGGAGCGTCGAGTTTCAGTTCCTGACACATGATGCTTTCGCCCTGTTTGCGCTCGTAGAGAGCCTGCCAGAGTTCCTCGGTGATGAACGGCATGAACGGGTGGAGCATCTTCAGCAGTTTGTCGAAGAAGTTGAGCGTGGCCTCGTAGGTCTGGGCATTGATGGGCTGCTGCTGTCCATCGACGTAGGCGGGCTTCACCATTTCGAGATACCAGCCCGAGAATTCGTCCCAGAACAGCTTGTAAACCTCCATCAAAGCCTCTGAAATGCGGTATTTCGAGAACAAATCGTCGAGTTCGGCGGCGGCAGCCTTGAGTTTAGCGTCGAACCACTTCATGGCCAACTTTTCTGCGCCCGTCTGCTCGGCGTCGTTGCTCACCTGCCAGCCTTTCACCAGTCGGAAGGCGTTCCAAATCTTGTTGTTGAAGTTGCGGCCTTGCTCGCAGAGGGCTTCGTCGAAGAGAATGTCGTTTCCGGCGGGTGCGGAGAGCATCATGCCCATGCGAACGCCGTCGGCGCCGAATTTCTCCATCAGTTCAATCGGGTCGGGCGAGTTGCCGAGTTGTTTCGACATTTTCCGGCCGAGTTTGTCGCGGACGATTCCCGTGAAATAAACGTGCTTGAACGGCATTTTGCCCACGTATTCATAGCCGGCCATAATCATGCGGGCCACCCAGAAGAAAATGATGTCGGGGCCTGTCACGAGGTCGCTCGTGGGGTAGTAATATTGCAGTTCCT
>JAFUVC010000183.1 GCA_017483785.1 Prevotella sp. | reverse complement strand
GACAACTACACAGAAGAGCAAATTAAACAAATACAGTATAAAATCAATGCAAGGCCAAGAAAAAAACTCGGATTCAAGGCTCCGGTTCAGACTTTTTTCATACCTTTGCAGACGTAGTTGCATTTTGGAGTTGAATCTTCGACTTGATTTCTTTTGCGACAAAAGGTTTGAAATTGCATTTTTTTCATTACCTTTGCACCCAAAATTGAAATTAAATCATCATGGCTTTCAAAAAGAAAAGACGGTGGCACTGCCGTGCAGGTGAGCAGCCGACGGAGTTCGACCGCCGAATCATGTATCTTGAAAACAAGGGAAAACTCGTTCCCACGCGCGACTTAATCAAGACGCCCGAGCAAATCGAGGGAATCCGTCGCGCCGGAGTGGTGAACACGGGTGTGCTCGACGAAGTCGAGAAGAATATCCGTGCCGGAATGTCAACCCTCGAAATCGACGAAATCTGCATGGACTATTGCAAGCGCCACAACGCTACGCCGGCCTGTCTGGGCTACGAGGGCTTCCCGAAAAGCGTCTGCACGAGCATCAACGAGGTGGTTTGCCACGGCATTCCGAAGGCAACCGACATCCTCGAGGAGGGCGACATCATCAACGTCGATTTCACAACCATCGTTGACGGCTATTTCGCCGATGCTTCGCGAATGTTCATCATCGGACAGACCACACCCGAGAAGGAACAACTCGTCCGCGTGGCCCGTGAGTGCCTTCAACTGGGCATGGAAACCGCCAAGCCGTGGGGCTTCGTCGGCGACATCGGTCACGCCATCGAAAGCCATTGCAAACGCTATCACTACGGCGTGGTGCGCGACCTCTGCGGTCATGGGGTAGGGAACGCCTTCCACGAGGAGCCCGACGTGGCCCACTATGGCAAGAAAGGCACGGGAATGCTGCTCGTTCCGGGCATGGTGTTCACCATCGAGCCGATGATTAACATGGGCACGTGGAAAGTGTTTATCGACGGCGACGACCCGTTTGGCTGGGAAGTCATCTCGGAAGACGAAAAGCCCTCAGCGCAGTGGGAACACACGCTGCTGATGACGGAAAACGGTGTCGAAATTCTTTCATATTGAACGATTAGATGAGTGACCACATATATATAATAGGTATAGAGTCGAGTTGCGACGACACGTCGGCGGCAGTTTTGCGAAACGACGAACTGCTCTCGAACGTCACGGCATCGCAGGCCGTTCACGAGGCGTACGGCGGCGTGGTGCCGGAACTGGCTTCGCGCGCGCATCAGCAGAACATTGTGCCCGTTGTCAGCGAGGCAATCCGGCAGGCAGGCATCACGAAAGAGCAGCTGTCGGCCGTCGCCTTCACGCGCGGTCCCGGACTGATGGGCTCGCTGCTGGTCGGCGTGAGTTTTGCGAAAGGATTTGCGCGTTCTCTGGGCATTCCGCTCATCGACGTGAACCACTTGCAGGGGCACGTCATGGCGCATTTCATTAAAGCCCCCCTGTTGTCCCCCGAGGGGGACACAAATGTCCAAAATAAGAGTAATGAAGCCCCCTCGGGGGCAGTAGGGGGGGCTTCTCCGCCGTTCCCCTTCCTCTGCCTGCTCGTGAGCGGCGGCAACTCGCAAATCGTGAAGGTGAACGCCTACAACGACATGGAAAGTCTCGACCAGACCATCGACGATGCCGCCGGCGAAGCCATCGACAAATGCTCGAAAGTGATGGGACTCGGCTATCCCGGCGGTCCGATTATCGACAAACTGGCCCGACAGGGCAATCCCCACGCCTTCAAGTTTGCCCAACCCCATATTCAGGGGCTCGACTATAGTTTTTCGGGGCTGAAAACGTCGTTTCTCTACAATTTGCGCGACTGGATCAAAGACGAGCCCGACTTCATCGAGAAGCACAAGGAAGACCTGGCCGCCTCGCTCGAGTTTACCATTGTCGATATTCTCATGAAGAAACTCCGATTGGCCGCCAAGCAGACGGGAATCAAGCACATTGCCGTGGCAGGCGGCGTTTCGGCCAACACGGGGCTGCGCAATGCCTTCCACGACCATGCCCGCCGCTACGGATGGACGGTGTATATCCCGAAATTCAGTTACACGACCGACAACGCCGCCATGATTGCCATCACGGGCTATTTCAAGTATCGCGACGGCGATTTCTGTCCGATTGACGCGCCGGCCTTCTCGAAAACAACCATATAGAAGTTAGTCAAATAGAAAATCGTCAAATCGTAAATTGTCAAATCGTAAATCGTCAAATCGTAAATCGTCAAATAGTCAAATAAAATAATGAGCTTAGAAAACAAAATCATCAGCAAAGAGATACAGCAGTACCTCTACAACAACGGAAAAACCCTCGGCACCGCCGAAAGTTGCACGGGTGGCCGCATCGCCGAGGCCATCATCGCCGTTCCGGGCGCGTCGAACTATTTCAAGGGCGGAATCATCTGCTACACCAACGAAATCAAGGAAAAACTGCTGCACGTCGATTCCCAGACGCTCGAAACCCAGACCGCCGTCTGCAAAGACGTGGCCGTTCAGATGGTGAAGGGCGCGTGCGAGGCCCTGAACGTCGATTACGCCATTGCCGCCACGGGCATTGCCGGCCCCGGCGGAGGCACGCCTGAGATTCCCGTCGGCACGATTTGGCTTGCCTATGGCGGCGGCGACGATATTCGCACCTTGAAACTCACTGAAGACGAAGGTCGCGACATCAACCTTGCCATTGCCACGCGAAAAGCCTTAAAACTCTTTTTAGAGTATCTGATTGACCAAGATTTGACCGAAATTGAGGACGAAAAATAAAAAAATCCTTAATTCTGAAGAATCTTTTAAGAATAATTTTGTTTATTCGGGAAAAAAGTGTAATTTTGCACCCTGTTTGGAATAAATATATTAAAAACAACACTAAAAATTAAGATAGCGATGTCGAAAATTTGTCAGATTACGGGAAAGAAGGCACAGGTTGGAAACCATGTGTCTCACTCAAAGCACAGCACGAAAAGGCGCTTCAACGTGAACCTTTTTGTCAAGAAATTCTACTATGTGGAGGAACAATGCTGGATTAGCCTCAAGGTTAGCGCAGCAGGTCTTCGTTTGATCAACAAGGTCGGTCTCGACGCGGCCCTCAAGCAGGCCGTAGAAAAAGGCTATGTTGATTGGAAAGACATTAAAGTAATAGGAGATTAATCAATATGGCTAAGAAAGTTAAAGGCAATCGGGTGCAGGTCATTCTGGAATGCACCGAAATGAAAGAAAGCGGTCTGCCGGGAACAAGTCGCTACATCACGACGAAGAACCGCAAGAACACGCCTGAGCGCATGGAGCTCAAGAAGTACAATCCCATCCTGAAGCGGATGACGGTTCACAAGGAAATCAAATAAGCTTTAAACATTAAGAATTAAAGAGTTATGGCAAAAAAAACCGTGGCAACCCTCCAAGAAGGTAACAAGGACGGTCGCGCATATACAAAAGTTATCAAGATGGTGAAGAGCCCGAAGACGGGTGCTTACATTTTTGACGAGCAGATGGTTCCCAACGAAGCCGTGAAAGACTTCTTCAAGAACTAAGCAAATAGACTTATCGAAGATATGAAGGCTGCAACCGAATGGTTGTGGCCTTTGTGTATTTAGGGTTTTTGAATGATTTTGATGAAAAATATTGCGAAAAATTTTCATATTCGAAATATTTTCATTACTTTTGCATGGAACTTTACACGAATTCCTTTAATTCTTTTATTATGCCGAAATACAATATTTCTGAAAAGAAACAGAAGAATGCGTACTATCGCACACAAGTAAACCCGACCCTGATGGACGACCTCAAGGCGAAAATTCTTGACATCGTGCTCATCCGTCAGAAGTATAAGGACAAGCGCTATTCAGCCCGACAACTGGCCTTGGATTTGGGCACGAACACCCGCTACGTCTCGGCAGTCATCAATGTTAAATTTCATATGAACTACACATCTTTTATCAATAGATTCCGCATTGATGAGGCCATGACCCTTCTTGTCGATAAGCGTTATTTGTCGTGCACCATGGAGGAAATTTCCGACATGGTTGGATTTTCAAATCGCCAGTCGTTCTATGCTTCATTCTATAAAATCACAAACATGACTCCGCTGCAATACCAGAAGACCCACTTGATGGAAATTGAGCAGCGGAAGGAAGCAAAAAACAAGTGACGATGAAGACGGATTCACGCGGTTCGGGCGAGCGTTTTGCCGATATACAGCTGTTGCGCTATCGGCTGAAAGGCTTCGATGAACTGTCGTTGAAGCAAAAGTCTTACATCTATTATCTCTCCGAGGCTGCACTGTCGGGCAGAGACATCACGACCGACCAGTTCGGACGCTACAATCTGCGCATCCGCCAGACGTTGGAAGCCCTCTACGAAGGCTACACGGGCAATCGCAATGACGAGCAGTTTCAGGCCGTTGTTTTGTACCTGAAGCGCCTGTGGTTCTCGAACGGAATCTACCATCACTACGGCTGCGACAAGTTCGTGCCGGAATTTTCGGAACATTTTCTAAAAGACGCCCTGAAAAAGGTCGATTCCTCGACGCTTCCGCTGAAAACGGGCGAGAGCGTTGACGATTTGTGCAGCGAACTGTTTCCCGTGATTTTCGAGCCGTCGCTGTTGCCGAAACGCGTGAACAAGTCGGATGGCGACGATTTGGTGCTCACTTCGGCGTGCAACTATTATGAAGGTGTCACGCAGCAGGAAGTGGAAGACTTTTATGCGGCGAAAAAGGCGGAAAACGACCGACTTTCCTTTGGCTTGAATTCCAAATTGGTGAAGGAGGATGGGGCGTTGAAGGAAATGGTGTGGACCACCGACGGACTCTATGGCCCGGCACTTCGTCGGGTGGTTGAATGTCTCGAAAAAGCACGGAATTTCACCGAAAACGAGCGACAGAAAAACATCATCGACCTGCTGATTCGCTACTACCGGACGGGCGACTTGCAGACTTTCGACGATTTTTCCATTGAATGGCTGAAAGAAACCGACGGACAGGTTGATTTCATCAACGGTTTCATTGAAGTCTATGGCGACCCGCTGGGCTTGAAAGCCTCGTGGGAGGCGCTTGTGGAGTATAAAGACATGGAAGCCACGCATCGCACGCAACTCATCAGCCAGAATGCGCAATGGTTTGAAGACCGTTCGCCCGTTGACGCCCGATTTCGCAAGAAAACGGTCACCGGCGTGACGGCCAATGCCGTCTGTGCGGCCATGCTCGGCGGCGACGAATATCCCTCGACGGCCATCGGAATCAACCTGCCGAATGCCGACTGGATTCGTGCGGCGTATGGTTCGAAAAGCGTGACAATTTCCAACATCACAGAGGCCTATCACGAATGTGCGGCCAAGAGCGGGATGCGCGAGGAATTCATTGCCGACGAGGCCGTTTTGCAGATGATGGAGCGCTATGAAAGCGTTTGCGACGAACTCCATACGAATCTGCACGAATGTCTCGGCCACGGCAGCGGCCAGTTGCTTCCGGGCGTTTCGACCGATGCACTGAAAGCCTATGGCAGCACGATTGAAGAGGCTCGCGCCGACTTGTTTGCCCTTTATTTCATGGCCGACCCGAAGATGGTTGAACTGGGTTTGTTGCCCGATTCAGAGGCACATTGCTCGGAATATTATAACTATATGCTGAACGGACTGATGACGCAGTTGGTCCGCATCAAGCCCGGCCAGCGGATTGAAGAAGACCACATGCGCAATCGGGCGCTGATAGCCCGTTGGGTGTACGACCATGCCGACGGAAAGGTTTCGATGACGCAAATCAACGGAAAAACCTATCTTGAAATCAGCGATTACGACGCGTTGAGAGGCTTGTTTGCCGAGTTGTTGGCCGAAATTCAGCGCATCAAGAGCGAGGGCGACTACGCGGCGGCGCGAAATCTTGTGGAACGCTACGCCGTCGGGGTTGACGAGGCGTTGCACGCTGAAATTCTTGAACGCTACGAAACACTGAACATTTCGCCCTACAAAGGCTTCCTGAACCCGTGGCTGAAGCCCGTTTTCGACAAAAACGGCAACATTGTGGACATCGTTGTTGACGAATCGGAAACCTTTGCCGAGCAGATGCTTCGCTATAGTCGCGAATACGGATATTTATCAAAATCAGAAGTCAAGCCATGGTAACACCCGCAATACAAGAACAAATCAAGGAAATCAAGCAGTCGTTTCGCCTGATGATGAACGGCATGGCCTCGCGGTCGATGCGCGAGAAAGGTGCCGACTACAGGCTGAACTGGGGCGTGAGCCTTCCCGATTTGCAGAAAATGGCCGCCAACTACGAAAAAAACTACGATTTGGCCATCGAATTGTGGAAAGAAGACATTCGTGAGTGCAAAATCCTTGCCACGATGCTGATGCCGCCCGAGAAAATGCTGCCCGAGGTGGCCGAAATCTGGATGGAGCAGATGCACTCGCAGGAAATGGCCGAGATTGCGGCTTTTCACCTGTTCCAATACCTCGACGACGCGTCGCTGCTGGCTTTTCGGTGGCTGGCTCGCGAGAGCGTGGTCAGTCAGATTTGCGGCTATCAGATGCTGGCGCGACTGTTTGCCAAAGGACTGGAGCCCGACGAGCGCGGCATCAACGAGTATTTCGACCAGTTGGCCGTCGCCCTGAAAGACGACCACGCCGGACTGCGCCATGCCGCCTACAACAGCGTGGTTCATTTCGCCCGGCTGGGCGAAGAATATGAAAAGATGGCCGACAAGGCCTTCCATTTAGATTTTTTATAAACTTTCTTTCTTTGAAATCCCCAAAAGTTGCTATCTTTGTACGTTTTTTCGAGTAAACGGGCAATATGGACGATCAAGTGAAGCTGATAGTCAGGCAAATCCTGACAGATCATCTTGAGATGAACAATCATCGCAAGACGCCTGAACGCTACGCCGTCCTTGACGCCATCTACAACATCAAAGGGCTCTTTACGATGGAAGAACTGGGGCAGTATCTGGCCAAAAACAGTTTTCAGGTCAGTCGGGCTACGCTCTACAACTCCATGCGGCTATTCATAGCGCTGCGCCTCGTGATGAAGCACAGTCTTCAGACCAACACGATGTACGAAGCCACGTATTCCAACCGAAACCACTGCCACCAGATTTGCACCGTGTGCGGAAAGATTTCAGAGGCGCGTGTGCCGGAAGTGACGCAGGCCGTGAAGAAAGCCCGACTGAAACGATTCAGAAAAGATACGTATTCGCTACTTTTTTACGGGATTTGCAGCGCGTGTCAGGCGCGTTTCACACGGAAAAAGTCGATGGCCGAGACAAGCAATAACAAGAAAAATAAACAGACACAATGAATCAAGGCAAGGCAGACGTCCTGTTGGGACTGCAATGGGGCGACGAGGGAAAAGGAAAAGTGGTTGACGTGCTGACGCCGCACTACAACGTGATTGCGCGATTTCAGGGCGGCCCCAATGCAGGACACACGCTCGAGTTTGAAGGGCAGAAATATGTTCTGCGCAGCATCCCGTCGGGCATTTTCCAGGGCGATAAAATCAATATCATCGGAAACGGCGTGGTGCTCGCGCCCGACCTTTTCATGGAAGAGGCGATGAGTCTGGAACAGAGCGGCCACGAACTGAAGTCGAGGCTTCAAATCTCGAAAAAGGCCCATCTGATTATGCCCACGCATCGCGTGTTGGACGCTGCCATCGAGGCTTCGAAGGGCAAAAACCGCGTCGGCACGACGGGGAAGGGCATCGGCCCGGCCTATACCGACAAAGTCGGGCGTTCAGGCCTGCGCGTGGGCGATATTCTCGACAATTTTGACGAAAAATATGCCGCTCATAAGGCCCGCCACGAGCAGACGCTCAAGTCGATGGGATTCACGGACTACGACATCGCCGAGCAGGAGCGGAAATGGATGCAGGGCGTGGAATATATGAAGCAATTCCGGCTCGTCGATAGCGAACACGAAATCAACCGCCACCTCAGCGAAGGCCGCTCGGTGCTGTGCGAGGGCGCTCAGGGCACGATGCTCGACATCGACTTCGGCTCGTATCCGTTCGTGACGTCGTCGAACACGATTTGCGCCGGAGCCTGCACGGGTCTCGGCCTCGGCCCCAACAAAATCGGCGATGTCTTCGGCATCATGAAAGCCTATTGTACGCGCGTGGGCGCAGGGCCGTTCCCGACGGAATTGTTTGACGAGACGGGCAGGAAAATCCGCGACCTCGGCCACGAATACGGTGCCGTGACGGGTCGCGAGCGTCGCTGCGGCTGGATTGACCTCGTGGCGCTGCGCTACAGCGTCATGGTGAACGGCGTTACGCAGTTAATCATGATGAAGAGCGACGTGCTCGACAGTTTCGACGAAATCAAGGCGTGTGTGGCCTATAAAATCAACGGCCTGACGACGACCGATTTCCCGTATTCGATTGACAACGTGGAGCCCGTCTATGAAACGCTGAAGGGCTGGCAGACCGACTTGTCGAAAATCACCTCAGAGTCGGAGTTCCCCAAGGCTTTCCGCCAATATATCGCATTCATCGAAGAGCAACTCCGCACGCCGATTCGCATCATTTCCGTCGGGCCTGACAGGGCGCAGACGATTGTGAGGAAATTTCGAGGTGACAAATGATTTAGTATAGATAGTAATGAAAAAACGGAAATTAGTCATATTCATTTTCATAATCGTGACATTAAAGATTGCAGGGCAAGAAAAAGCGGTAACCGACTATTCCATAGCGTCTGCCACAAAGATGATTGACCTTGCAAAACAAGCCACAGATGGAACGATGCCAAGTGAAAAAGATTGGAGAGAGTTGTTCGCCACCGACGGCTATCGGACGGCATTGGCAGAAAGAAAGGACTCTCTTTGGTGGAAACAATCGATTCGGGAAGCATTCTTATTGGTTTTTGACGAGAGTAAACAAACTCAGGTGGACAGCATTGTCTCTTTGCCACTCGAAAAGCGCGACGAACAGTTTTTCTTCATCTACAATTTCAACAATATGAAGAACAACATCGACCGACTGCACCGCTTCATTCATCAGACAGATTTTGCCAAAATGTTTGTCAAAGGTAATACGCTGGCAAAGAAATATTTGCCCAAACAATGGCGCAATATTCAGCCTGCTTTTCAAAAATACTATTTTGTGGCATGGGATCCAGAGTCGAGAGCATGGGATGGCATTTTCCTTGACATCAACAGTTTCTATGTTGAAGGAAAGAAGGGGATGGTAAGTCTTTTAGGACACGAGATACATCATCAATATTTCGCTTCTATATTGGAAAAACTATACACAAAAGACACCCAAGACCCTGCACTTATTGCAATCTATCGAATGCAGAACGAAGGTACTGCAGACCTCATTAGCAAATTGGAATTTCCCGTCAAAAAACTCGGCGGTTATGACAAAGAAATGGTCGAGATGTATAACAAAGACTACTTTTCCTCGCCCAATGTGTTGGCAGAACTTGACAGTCTGACATGCGGATTCATAGATGGGAAACTTATCCAAAAACAATATGGAAATGCCCGATATTGCGCTCATATGGATGGGCATACAACTGGCGATTATATGACATTTCTCATCCGTCGGGAACTCGGACAGAAAGTTGTTACGGATTGTTTAGGTGACTTTTCAACTTTTGTCCGTCTTTATAATGTGGCAGCAAAGAAAGCAGGAACTTATGTTTTTTCCGATAAGTTCGTGAAGCATATTGAAGATATGACAGAAAAAATGAAATAAAAACGAAAAATTAAATTTAAAGACAATAACATGAAACCAAGCACCCCCAAAGGAACACGCGACTTCAGCCCCGTTGAGATGGCGAAGCGCAACTATATTTTTGAAACCATCCGCGAGGTTTACGCGCTCTACGGCTTCCAGCAAATCGAGACGCCGGCAATGGAGACGTTGCAGACGCTGATGGGAAAATACGGCGAGGAGGGCGACAAACTGCTCTTCAAGGTGCTCAACAGCGGCGACTGCCTCGCGAAAGTGACCGACGCGGAACTCTGCGAGCGCAACCCGATGCATCTGGCGGCGAAAATGTGCGAGAAAGGCCTGCGCTACGACCTGACCGTGCCGTTTGCGCGCTACGTCGTCATGCACCGCGAAGAAATCCAGTTCCCCTTCAAGCGCTATCAGTATCAGGCCGTTTGGCGTGCCGACCGGCCGCAGAAAGGCCGCTACCGCGAGTTCTACCAGTTCGACGGCGACGTGGTGGGCAGCGACTCACTCCTGAACGAGGTGGAACTGATGCAAATCATCGACACGGTGTTTTCGCGCTTCGGCGTGCGCGTGGCCATCAAAATCAACAACCGCAAAATCCTCACGGGAATTGCCGAGGTGATTGGCGCGGCCGACAAAATCGTTGACATCACGGTGGCCATCGACAAACTCGATAAAATCGGGCTCGAGGCCGTGAACGACGAACTGCGCAACAACGGACTGAGCGAGGCGCAGATTGAGCAGTTGCAGCCGATTATTTCGCTGAGCGGAACGAACGACGAGAAACTGGCAACCATCGCCGAGGTGCTGCAAGCGTCGGAAATCGGCGTGAAAGGCGTCGAGGAAACCCGTTTCATCCTCGAAACGCTGAAAAAAACGGGCTTGAACAACGCCATCGAACTCGACCTGACGCTGGCGCGCGGCCTGAATTACTACACGGGCGCGATTTTCGAGGTGAAGGCGCTCGACGTGGAAATCGGCAGCATCACGGGCGGCGGTCGCTACGACAACCTGACGGGCATTTTCGGTATGCCCGACGTGAGCGGCGTGGGCATTTCGTTCGGCGTTGACCGCATTTTCGACGTGCTGAACACGCTCAACGCCTATCCGGCCGATGCCGTTCACACGACGCGCGTGCTGTTCATTAACTTCGGCGCGTGCGAGTCGGCCTATTGCCTGCCTGCCGTGCGCCAACTGCGCGATGCCGGCATCTGCACCGAACTTTATCCCGACGCGGCGAAGATGAAAAAACAGATGAATTTCGCCAATGCGAAGCAGATTCCGTTCGTTGCGCTGGCCGGCGAGAATGAAATGGCCGTCGGAAAATTCACTTTAAAAGACATGACCACGGGCGAACAGACGCTGGTGGACATCAGCGAACTGATTGAAAAGGTAAAATAAAACCCCAAAAACCATAAAAAACAGCGTGAGTCTCGATGAGACCCACGCTGTTTTCTGTATGGAATGTGAATTTACTCGCCCTTGATGGCAGCCACGCCCGGGAACACTTTTCCCTCGATGGCTTCGAGCATGGCGCCGCCGCCCGTGCTCACATAGCTCACCTTGTCGGCCAGGCCGAACTTGTTCACGGCAGCAACCGAGTCGCCACCGCCCACGAGCGAGAACGCGCCGTTTTCCTGCGTAGCCTGAGCCACGTATTTCGCGATTTCGCCGGTGCCGTGAGCGAAGTTGTCGAATTCAAACACGCCCACCGGGCCGTTCCACAGAATCGTCTTCGACTCGAGGATGATTTTCTTCCAGTTTTCCAGCGACTTCGGACCGGCATCCATGCCTTCCCATCCCTCGGGAATGTGGAAAATATCAACTGCCTGACGCTCGGCATCGTTCGAGAAGTCGTTGGCGGCAATCGTCTGCACCGACAGGCTCAGGTTCACGCCTTTCTCCTTGGCCGCAGCCATCACGTTGAGCGCCTCGGGCATGAGTTCGTCTTCGTGGAGCGACAGGCCGATTTCGCCGCCCTGCGCCTTGATGAACGTGAAGCCCATGCCGCCACCGATAATCAGGTTATCGACCTTGTCGAGCAGGTTCTTGATGACGGCCAGTTTTGAACTCACTTTCGAGCCGCCGATGATGGCCGTGAAGGGATGCTGCGCATTCTTGAGCACGTTGTCGATGGCAGTCACTTCCTTCTCCATGAGCAGGCCGAGCATCTTCGCATTGTCGTCGAAATAGTCGGCAATGACGGCCGTAGAGGCGTGCTTGCGGTGAGCCGTTCCGAAGGCGTCGTTCACATAGACGTCGGCATACGAGGCCAGCGTCTTGGCGAACTCTTTCTGCGAGGCTTTCATGGCCTTTTTGGCTTCGTCGTACTCGGGCGTGCCTTTCTCCACGCCGACGGGCTTGCCTTCTTCCTCGGCATAGAAGCGCAGGTTCTCGAGCAGCAAGACTTCGCCTGATTTCAGCGCAGCAGCCTGTTCCTGAGCCTTCGCGCAGTCGGCGGCGAATGTCACGGGTGCGCCGAGTGCCTTCTCCACGTCGGCGCGAATCTGTCCGAGCGAGAGTTTCGGGTTCACTTTTCCCTTGGGCTTGCCCATGTGGCTCATCAGGATGAGCGCGCCGCCGTCGCCGAGGATTTTCTTCAGCGTGGGCAGGGCACCGCGAATACGGGTGTCGTCGGTGATTTTACCATTTTCGTCGAGTGGCACGTTGAAATCGACGCGCACGATTGCCTTTTTTCCGGCAAAGTTAAATTCGTTGATTGTCATTTTCGTTTACAATTTAAATTTTAAAACTCAGTTATCCTTATTTCGACTGCAAAGTTACGAAAAAACGCGTGAAATGCAAAAGGAAAGTTGGCTTTTCTTTGACATTCGGGACGATAATTGGCTCTGGCGGCATGGGTGAAACCTACGAAAGTCGGAATTCCAAGGGTGTCATGCCCGTGAGCCGTCGGAAATATTTCGAGAAAAACGACGGGTTGGGGAAGTTCATTTCGTTGGAAATCTGGGCCACGGACTTGTCGGTATGGCGCAGTTCGACCTTGATTCGGGTGACGAGGGCGCGGTCGATCCATTCTTTGGCGGTGACGCCGCTGGCCTGTCGGACGACGGTACCGAGATAGCGCTCTGTGAGGCACATTTTCGAGGCATAGAACGACATTTGATGCTCCTGCGTGGCGTGTTGGTTGATGAGGTAGATGAACCGGTCGAAAATGGTCTGTTCGCGCGAGAGCGTGGCGGCGAGTTGGTCGGTCTGGCGTCGGTAGAGGTCGTCGTAGTGGTGCATCATGGCGGCAACGAGGGCGCCCACGGTGGGGCGGTGGTAGTCGGGCTGGTGGACGACGTGCCAGAGCGTGTCGATGATGTGGCGGGCGGTGGCGATGTCGGAATCGGCTGCCCGAAACTGAAAGTCGCGCACTTGGCCGTTGAAGGCCGACGGCATCTGTCCGGGGGCGAAAGGCATGGGAAAATCGGGTGAGAGGCCGATGCCGTAGATTTCGATGTCGTCTGACAGATGAACGGGGCTGATGATGGTCCCGGGCCGATGAACACGAGCGAGCCCGCCATGATGTGCTTCTCGACGAGGTTGACGCGGGCGTGGATTTCGCCGCGCAGCAGCAGTCCGAGTCGGTGGTCGTTGATGGTGAACGGCGGCTGTTGCTGCAAAATGAGACGGAAAATCTTCGGGTCGCCATGCAGGACGGCGAGTTCCTGATTGATGAAGATATTTTCTCGAATTTGCGAGAGGTGGGGCTCGAGGATGGCTCTCATCCGCGAAAGACTCATCAGTTTTGGTCGCTTGCTCATAGGCTTTTTGTTTCTTTATCCGATGCAAAGGTAATAAAATTCGTTCAATTTATAATCTTTTTGTAATCAAATCAGACAAAAAGAACATTTTTAGGGTTCTTTGGATAGCAAAAATATGGAAAAACTGGCGTAATTTTGCAATCGAAATCAATCAAACCCGAAAATATGAAGAAAAAACTGTTTTTTTTATCCATTTTCATGTGCCATTGGTCGTTTGGCGTGGCGCAGACGCTGGAGGAATGTCAGCAGGCGGCGGAACGGAACTATCCGCTGATTCGGCAGATGGACCTGATTCGTCAGACGACCGACCTGAGCGTGGAAAACCTTCGGAAAGGGTGGCTGCCGCAGGTGTCGGTCTCGGCGCAGGCCACGCTGCAAAGCGACGTGACGGCTTTCCCGAGCCAGATTCAGGACGTTTATCGGCAGATGGGCATCGACATGCAGGGGCTGCGGAAAGACCAGTATCGCGTCGGCATTGACGTACAGCAGACGGTGTTCGACGGTGGAAGCATCAAAAGCCAGAAAGCGATAGCGCGCGAGCAGGGCAGGGTGCAGTCGGCCGAGATGGAGGTGAATTTATATAATGTACGCAGGCGCGTGAACGAGATGTTTTTCTCGCTGCTGATGATTGGCGAGCAGATTCGGCTGAACCGCGACTTGCAGGAACTGCTGAGTGGCAACGAACGGAAACTTTCGGCGATGTTCAAAGGCGGAACGGCAGCCGAGAGCGACTATCTGAGCGTGAAGGCGGAGCGGCTGAACGTGGCTCAGCAAGTGACGAATCTGGAGTCGCAAAAACGCGCGATTCAGGCGATGCTCTCCACGTTTTGCGGCATTGAGGTGCGTGAAGTGCAAAAGCCGGCAATCGCGCAAACCGATAATACGAACGACCGCCCCGAACTTCGGCTGGCCGAAGCCCGTGAAAAGGCGCTCGACGCCGCGCTGATGCCCCGATTGGGCGTGTTTGCGCAGGGGTTCTACGGCTATCCCGGGCTGAATATGTTCGACGACATGATGCATCGGAAATGGAGCCTGAACGGCCTGATTGGCGCACGGCTGACGTGGAACATCGGCGTGCTCTACACCCGCAAAAACGACAAGGCGAGGCTGCAACTGGCCCGTCAGACGGCGGAAAACAGTCGCGAGGTGTTCCTCTTCAACAATCGGCTGGAGCAGATTCAGCAAAACGAAAGCATCGACCGCTATCGCCGGCTGATGGCCGACGACGAGGAGATTATCGCGCTGCGCTCGCAGGTGCGCAAGGCCGCCGAGTCGAAACTCGCGCACGGCATCATCGACGTGAACGACCTGCTGCGCGAAATCAATGCCGAGAACGCGGCTCGTGTGCAGCAGTCGATGCACGAAATTGAACTGCTGAAAGAGATTTACAACTTAAAATACACTTTGAATCACTAAAAATTTCAACGAATTATGAAGCGAAGGATTTTTTCAGTTTGTCAATTGATGATTGTTGCGATTTTCATGGCGGCTTGCGGCGACAAGGAAAAGGAATACGATGCCACGGGCACCTTCGAGGCCACGGAAACCACCGTCTTTGCCGAGCAAAACGGGGCTTTGCTGTCGTTTCAGGTCAGCGAGGGCGACAATCTTGAGAAAGGACGCGAGGTCGGGCTGATCGACACCACACAGACGTGGCTGAAAATTCAGCAGTTGGGCGCCACGAAGCAGGTCTATCAAAGCCAGAAACCCGATCTCCAGAAACAAATTGCCGCCACGCGACAGCAACTGGCGAAGGCGCAGACCGAGCAGCGTCGCTACAAGGAACTGGTTGCCGACGGCGCGGCTCCCGCCAAGATGCTCGACGACGCCACGTCGCAGGTGCAGGTGCTCCAGCGGCAACTCGACGCGCAAATTTCGTCGCTCACGACCAGCACGCGGTCGCTCGACAAGCAGATGGCCGCCACCGACATTCAGATGAGCCAACTGCGCGACCAACTCCGCAAATGCCACATCGCGGTGCCCATCAGCGGCACGGTGCTGGAAAAATACGTGGAGCAGGGCGAGTTCGTGACCGTCGGCAAGCCGTTGCTGAAGTTGGCCGACCTCGAAAACATCTTTATCCGCGCCTATGTCACGTCGGCGCAGTTGCAGCACATCAAACTGGGCCAGAAGGCCACGGTGTTTGCCGACTACGGCGACGGCCAGAAAAAGGAATACGAGGGTACGGTTGCGTGGGTTTCGAGTCGGTCGGAGTTCACGCCAAAAACCATTCTGACCGACGACGAGCGAGCCGACTTGGTCTATGCCGTGAAAATCGCCGTGAGAAACGACGGATACGCGAAAATCGGGATGTATGGCGAGGTTTTGTTTTAACGTCCTAAATTAGGAGATGGTGGTCTGTACAATGGATGCAATCACAATCAATCATATCAGCAAGCATTACGGAAGCGTGAAAGCGCTTTCCGACGTGACTTTCTCCGTCGAAAAAGGCGAGGTTTTCGGCCTTATCGGCCCCGACGGCGCAGGCAAAACGTCGATGTTTCGCATCCTCTGCACGCTGTTGCTTCCCGACGAGGGCTCGGCTGCGGTTGACGGCTTCGACACCGTGCGCCACACGAAGGAAATTCGCCGGCGCGTGGGCTATATGCCCGGAAAATTCTCACTCTATCAGGACTTGACGGTGCAGGAAAACCTCGAATTTTTCGCCACGCTTTTCGGTACGACCATCGACGAGGGCTACGACTCAATCCGTGCCATCTACTCGCAGATTGAGCGGTTCCGCGACCGCAAGGCCGGCGCACTTTCGGGCGGCATGAAGCAGAAACTGGCACTCTCGTGTGCGCTGGTGCATCGGCCGAGCGTGCTTTTCCTCGACGAGCCCACGACGGGTGTCGATCCCGTCAGTCGCAAAGAACTCTGGGAAATGCTCGGAATGCTGAAAGAGCGCGACATCACGATTGTCGCCTCCACACCTTATCTCGACGAGGTTCGCCGTTGCGAGCGCGTGGCGTTTCTCGACCACGGCCAACTGCGCGGAATCGGCACGCCCGACGCCATTCTGACGGAGTTTGCAGAGGTGGTTAATCCAGCCCCCCTTTCGTCCCCCGAGGGGGACACGAATGCCCAAGCTAATGAAGCCCCCTCGGGGGCCGTAGAGGGGGCCGTCATCGAAGTCTCGCATCTCGTCAAGGCTTTCGGCACGTTCCGTGCGGTCGATGACATCAGTTTCTCGGTGAAAAAAGGCGAAATTTTCGGTTTCCTCGGGGCCAACGGAGCCGGAAAAACCACCGCCATGCACATGCTCACGGGCCTGAACCAGCCGACGAGCGGAGAGGGCAGGGTAGTGGGCTTCGATATTCGCACCGAGCACGAGCAAATCAAGAAGCACATCGGCTATATGTCGCAGAAATTCTCGCTCTACGAAGACCTCACCGTCGCCGAGAACATCCGTATT
>JAFUVC010000182.1 GCA_017483785.1 Prevotella sp. | reverse complement strand
TGAATATTTTGGTTTATCCCACATTTTTTGTGTACTTTTGTGCAAAAATCAAGGCGAAAAACTATGACATTACAAGAAAATGACCTCCGACAGATTGCCCAACGGGGCATCGCGGAAGAGCAAGTCGAAAGACAAATCAAGCAAATCAAACAGGGTTTCCCATTCCTGAAACTCGAGGGACCGGCCTCCATCGGGCAGGGAATCGCGGCTCCGACGGCCCGGGAGCGCGCCGACTACATCGAGGCGTGGAAACGCTATAAAGACGCGGGCCACACCGTGGTGAAGTTCGTTCCGGCCAGTGGCGCGGCATCACGAATGTTCAAGGATATGTTTGCCTTCTTGGACGCTCCCTACGAGAGTCCGCAGACGGATTTCGAGAAGGAATTTTTCGAGCACATCCGCCAGTTCGCCTTCCGCAAGGCATTGTGCGCAAAATGTCACGAAAACGACGACAAAAGCGTCTGCAAACTGCTGGAAGCCGACGATTACAAGTCCGTCGTGCGCAATATGCTGACGGAAAAAGGCCTGAACTACGGCCAGTTGCCGAAGGGATTGCTGCTTTTCCACAACTACGACGACGGGCCTCGCACGCCGATGGAGGAGCACCTCGTGGAAGCCGCGCTCTACGCCTCGTCGGGCGGTCAGGCCAACGTCCATTTCACGGTGTCGCACGACCATCTCCGCCTGTTCAAGGAGTTGGTGGCAGAGAAAGCACCGCAATATGCCGAGCGCTACGGCGTGAAGTTCAACGTGACGTTCTCGGAGCAGAAACCATCGACCGACACCATCGCTGCCAATCCCGACGGCACGCCGTTCCGCAACGACGACGGCTCGCTGCTGTTCCGTCCGGGCGGCCACGGCGCACTGATTGAGAACCTGAACGAAATCGAGGCCGACGTGGTCTTCATCAAGAACATCGACAACGTGGTGCCCGACCGCCTGAAGGCCGAAACCGTCGAATACAAGCAACTTCTGGCCGGAATGCTCGTCGTTTTGCAGGCTCGCGCGTTCGACTACCTGCGACTGCTGGACAAGGGCGGCCTGACTCGCAATCAACTCGAGGAAATCCACCAGTTCGTGGAGCAGGATTTGTACTGCCATTGTCCCGACGCAGCCCAGATGACCGACGCCGACCTGGCCGCGCTGCTTCGCCACAAGTTGAATCGGCCCATGCGCGTCTGCGGAATGGTGAAAAACGTGGGCGAGCCGGGGGGCGGCCCGTTCCGCACGGTCAATTCCGACGGCTCGGTTTCGCTGCAAATCCTCGAGTCGAGCCAGATTGACAAGAGCAACACGGAATACGTCAGAATGTTTACCGAGGGCACGCATTTCAATCCCGTCGATTTGGTTTGTGCCACGCGCGACTACCTCGGAAAACCCTTTAATTTGCCCGATTTCGTGGACCCGCAGACGGGTTTCGTGTCGCAAAAGTCGAAAAACGGCCGCGATTTGCTGGCACTGGAGTTGCCCGGACTGTGGAACGGCGCGATGAGCGACTGGAACACGGTGTTCGTGGAGGTTCCGCTCGGCACGTTCAACCCCGTGAAAACCGTCAACGACCTTTTGCGCGAACAACATCAATAAAAACTCAGGAAAATCATGAAAATATTAGTGACGGGAGCCGCCGGATTCATCGGCTCGAAAATCATGCAGATGCTCGCCCAGCGCGGCGACGACGTGGTCGGAATCGACAATATCAACGACTATTACGAC
This sequence comes from Prevotella sp., assembly GCA_017483785.1. Classification (GTDB taxonomy): domain Bacteria; phylum Bacteroidota; class Bacteroidia; order Bacteroidales; family Bacteroidaceae; genus Prevotella. The sequence continues at coordinate 2,627 of JAFUVC010000182.1, read as the reverse complement.
CCTCGGCTGAAATACGGTCGGCTTCGCGAGTGCGGCATTGCGGTGGAAGGCGACGAAATGGAGTGGGGGACACCCATCCAGAGCACAACGCTGCCCACTTGCCGTTTCGTTCGCATGGCCATCGACGACAAGACCTCGCTCGACCAACTGATGGAGCGCGAAAAATTCCAGAAAGTCGTGAATCTCGCGGCCCAGGCCGGCGTCCGCTACAGCATCACGAACCCTTACGCCTATCTGCAGAGCAACATGGTGGGCTTTCTGAACGTGCTCGAAGCGTGTCGGAACTATGGCATCGAGCACCTGATTTACGCCTCGTCGAGTTCGGTTTACGGCATGAATTCAAAGGTTCCCTACAGCGAAGACGACAAGACGGCCAAGCCCGTGAGCCTCTACGCCGCCTCGAAGATGAGCAATGAACTCATGGCCCACGCCTACAGCAAACTCTATGGTTTCGCCACGACCGGCCTGCGCTTTTTCACGGTTTACGGTCCGTGGGGCCGTCCCGACATGTCGCCCATGCTCTTCGCGCGCGCCATCAGCAAGGGCGAGCCCATCAAGGTCTTCAACAACGGCGACATGATTCGCGACTTCACCTACATCGACGACATTGCCGAGGGCACCATCCGCGCCATCGACCACCAGCCGGAAGGCGCGCAGTGCGAGGGCGGAGTGCCGTTCAAGGTGTATAACATCGGGTGCAGCAGCCCCGTTCGGCTCATGGACTTCATCGAGGAGATGGAGTCGGCCTTCGGACAGGAAGCCAAGAAGGAATTTCTGCCGATGCAGCCCGGCGACGTCTATCAAACCAATGCCGACACGTCGAAACTCGAGGCCGAATGCGGCTACAAGCCCCACTGGACGCTTCACGAGGGGCTTCAGCAGTTCATGGCGTGGTATAAATCTGACAAAAATCCACTAAAATCATAAAATATCATGGAAAAAATCATCGGTTTAATTGATGCACCGTTCACCCCGATGCATCAGAATGGAGACATCAATCTCGAACCCATTCCGGCCTATGCGGCCATGTTGCAGAAAAACGGGCTGAAGGGCGTGTTTATCAATGGTTCGTCGGGCGAGGGCTACATGCTCACCACCGAGGAGCGAATGGCGCTGGCCGAGGCTTGGATGAAGGCGAAGCCAGAGGGTTTCAAGGTCATCGTGCATGTGGGAAGTTGCTGCCTGCGCGAGAGCAAGAAACTGGCCGCCCATGCCGCAGAAATCGGCGCGTGGGGCATCGGTTCGATGGCTCCGCCGTTCCCGAAAATCGGCCGAATCGAGGAACTCGTGAAATATTGCGAGGAAATTGCCTCTGCAGCCCCCGAATTGCCGTTCTATTACTACCATATTCCGGCTTTCAACGGCGCATTTTTGCCCATGCTCGACCTGCTGAAGGCCGTCGATGGGCGCATTCCGAACTTTGCGGGCATCAAATACACGTTTGAGAGCCTCTACGAGTACAACCAGTGCCGTCTGTACAAAAACGGGAAGTTCGACATGCTTCACGGTCAGGACGAGACGATTCTGCCGAGTCTGGCGCAGGGTGGCGCACAGGGCGGCATCGGCGGAACCACGAATTACAACGGCCGCGAACTCGTCGGAATCATCGACGCATGGAGTAGGGGAGACCTCGAAACTGCCCGCGAAAAGCAGAATTTCTCGCAGGAGGTCATCAACGTGATTTGCAACTATCGCGGCAACATCGTCGGCGGCAAGCGCATCATGAAACTCATCGGGTTCGACCTCGGGCCGAATCGCGTGCCGTTCCGCAACATGACCGACGACGAGGAACGTTCGATGAAGGCCGAACTCGAGGCCATCGGCTTCTTTGAGCGGTGCAACGAGATTTAATTTACAATTTACAAATTTACAATTTACAATTTTTAATCGGCGCAGCCGACAAATTCAACATTCAACACCCAACATTCAACATTCAAATCAATGGACGTAAAACAATATATTTCCAACTGGGCCGACCGCTACAAAACCGCCCTGACCGAGAACATCATGCCGTTTTGGCTGAAAAACGGACTCGACCGCGAAAATGGCGGCGTTTACACCTGCCTGAACCGCGACGGCAGCCTGATGGACACGACGAAATCGGTGTGGTTTCAGGGCCGTTTCGCCTTCACGTGCGCGTACGCGTATAATAATGTGGAAAAACGTCAGGAATGGCTCGACGCGGCGAAAACGACGCTCGATTTCATTGAAAAACACTGCTTCGACGACGACGGACACATGTATTTCTCCGTCACCGCCGACGGACGGCCGCTGCGCAAGCGTCGTTACGTGTTTTCCGAAACTTTTGCGGCCATCGCCATGTCGGAATACGCCTTGGCAACGGGCGATAAAGCCTATGCCGAGAAGGCCATGCGCGTTTTCAACGATATTCAGCGATTTCTGTCCACGCCGGGCTATCTGACACCGAAATTTGAGGCCGGAGTCGAGTTGCAGGGCCATTCCATCATCATGATTCTCATCAACGTGGCCTCGCGACTGCGCACGGTGTGCGACGACCCGAAACTCACGGCTCAAATCGACGATTCCATCGGGAAATTGCGCCGATATTTCATTCATCCCGAGTTCAAATGCCTGCTCGAAACCGTCGGCCCGAACGGCGAATTCAT
>JAFUVC010000181.1 GCA_017483785.1 Prevotella sp. | reverse complement strand
TTATTGGCTTTTTTGCGCTGGTCGTGGTCGAGAATGGTCTTGCGGATGCGCATCGACTTGGGCGTCACTTCCACGAGTTCGTCGTTTTTGATGTATTCGAGGCATTCCTCGAGCGACATGACGACTTTCGGGATGATTCGGGCCTTTTCATCGGAGCCCGACGCGCGCACGTTGGTGAGTTGCTTGGCCTTGGTGACGTTGACCACGAGGTCGTTGTCGTGGACGTGCTCGCCGACGACCTGTCCGAAATAGACCTCCTCGCCCGGGTCGATGAAGAATTTTCCGCGATCTTGCAGTTTGTCGATGCTGTAGGCGAAGGCGGTGCCGGTCTCCATGGCAATCATAGAGCCGTTCACGCGACGCTCGATGTCGCCCTTGTAGGGCTGGTATTCCTTGAAGCGATGGGCCATGATGGCCTCGCCCTGCGACGCCGTGAGCACGTTGGTGCGCAGTCCAATGATGCCGCGCGAAGGTATGTTGAACTCGATGTTCGTGCGCTCGCCCTGACTCTCCATCGAGGTCATTTCGCCCTTGCGACGCGTCACCATGTCGATCATTTTCGAGGCGAACTCGTCGGGCACGTTGATGGTGAGTTCTTCGATGGGCTCGCACTTCTGCCCGTCAATTTCCTTGTAAATCACCTGCGGCTGCCCGACCTGCAGTTCGTAGCCCTCGCGACGCATGGTCTCGATGAGCACCGAGAGGTGGAGCACGCCGCGTCCGCTGACAATCCACGCATCGGTGGAGTCTTCAAACGGCTGCACGTGCAGGGCGAGGTTTTTCTCCAGTTCGCGCTGCAACCGGTCGTTGATGTGGCGGCTGGTGCAGAATTTTCCTTCCTTGCCGAAAAACGGCGAGTCGTTGATGGTGAACAGCATCGACATTGTCGGCTCGTCGATGGCGATGGGCGGCAGCGGCTCGGGGTTTTCAAGGTCGCAGATGGTGTCGCCAATCTCGAATTTCTCCAGTCCGACGACGGCGCAGATGTCGCCCGACCCCACTTCGGCCGTTTTCTGGTGGCCCATTCCCTCAAACGTGTGCAACTCCTTGATTTTCACGCGCTCGTGCGAGCCGTCGCGGTGGTAGATCGTCACCTGCTGACCGTCTTTCAACGTTCCGCGATGCACGCGACCCACGGCGATTCGTCCCGTATAGTTCGAATAATCGAGCGAAGTGATGAGCATCTGCGGTGTGCCGTCCAACTGCTCCGGCGCAGGAATCACCTCGACGATTTTGTCCAAGAGATAGTCAATGTTGTCGGTCGGCGCGTTGTAGTCCTCGCCCATCCAACCCTGCTTCGCCGAGCCATAGACGACGGGGAAATCCAACTGGTCTTCCGTCGCATTCAGCGAAAACATCAGGTCGAAAACCATCTCATAAACCTCTTCGGGACGACAGTTCGGCTTATCGACCTTGTTCACCACTACGATGGGCTTCAGGCCGATTTGCAGGGCTTTCTGCAGCACGAATCGCGTCTGCGGCATCGGGCCTTCGAACGCATCGACGAGCAGCAGGCAGCCGTCGGCCATGTTGAGCACGCGCTCCACCTCGCCGCCGAAGTCGGCGTGTCCCGGTGTATCAATGATGTTGATTTTCGTCCCTTTCCATTTGATGCTGACGTTTTTCGAGAGAATCGTGATGCCGCGCTCGCGCTCGAGGTCGTTGGCGTCGAGCACTTGCGACGACTCGTTCTGCCCCTCGCGAAACAGTTTTCCGGCCAGCATCATCTTGTCCACGAGCGTCGTTTTCCCGTGGTCAACGTGTGCGATAATCGCAATATTTCTGATTGAATCCATGAGCATTTTGAAAAATCGGCTGCAAAATTACAAAAAAAATGTAGAATGAAGAACGAAAAATGAAGAAAGCATCTCCAAAAGTTTAAAAAAGATTAAAAACCTGGATTGTCTCCGAAAATTTTTAACTCTTAATTTTAAATTTTTAATTATTAATTGTACCTTTGCAGCCGCAAATCGGAAAATCCGATACATTCTGCCGATGTGGTGCGCTGCGTTGATGAAGGCGGCCGGCGTTGACAGGATGGTTTAGCAACAACATTCATCAAACCTAAAACCATGTATTTAGACAAAGCAAAAAAGGCCGAAATCTTTGAGAAATTCGGCAAGAACCCCGAAGACACGGGGTCAGTTGAGAGCCAGGTGGCGCTGTTCACCTATCGTATTTCGCACCTCACCGAGCACCTGAAGAAGAACCACAAGGATCACGCTACGGCTCGCTCGCTGACCATGCTCGTCGGTAAGCGCCGCAAACTGCTCCGCTATGTGAAGGAGCGCGACATTGAGCGTTATCGCGCACTGATTAAGGCTCTTGTCCTGCGTCGATAAGAAAAACAGAATCCCTGCTACTCTTGAGTGGCAGGGATTTTTCTTTTATCCTGATTTTTGATTATGCCAGCAGTCGCTCGAGGGCCGGAATCTCGATTTTTCCGCGACCGAGCGACAGCATTCCGTCGTCTTGCAGGCGGTTGAGCGCACGGGAAATGTTGATGCGGCTGTCGTTGAGTTCCTGGGCCAGCCGCGTCATTTTGACATGGAGTTGCTTCGGCCCGGCGGGGCGCAAGCTTCGCTCGGCCACGAAGCGCACGATGCGCTGCCCGAGGTCGGAGGGCTGCGGATGCCAGAGGTGTTTGTACATGCGGTGGCTCTGCGCGGAAACGATGTTGAGCAGATTGAGCCTGAAAACGAGGAATTCGTCGGCCAGCCGCATGACTTCGTCTTTCTGGAGGGTCATGCAGTTGCAGGCGCTTTGGGCGACGAAAGTGCGCGTGAAGCGCTGGGTGAGGCCGAAAATACGCTCGGGTTGCAGGATGTCGGGTGCCGACATGGTCTCGGTGAGGGAATAGCCGTGGTCGTCGGCCTCGGTGACGACACGCAGCGTGCCGTTCATCAGGAAATGGAGGTGGTCGCACACGTCGCCGTCGCGAACGACGGTCTTGCCCGGCTCATGGCGCTGAAACCCGAACTTCGTGCTACCGGCCAGCAGTGTCAGGTCGGCGTTGTTCATGCCTTGAAACAGGGGCAGGAGCAGGAGTCGTTCGTAGATGTTGAGCATATTTCTTGGGAGTTAGAGGGAGTTATCGCTTTGCTTGGAAGTTAGAAGGGGTTATTTGAGTTCGGGCGACGACCACACGGCAAACTTCCCGTCGGCATCGGAGTAAATCAGGTAGGCCAGCAGGTCGGAATGCTGCGCGAGGATGCGTTTTGCCCCGTCGATGTCCATCACCATGAAGGCCGTGGCGTAGGCGTCGGCCTGGGCGCAACTGTTGGACAGGACGGTGGCCGAGAGGATGCTGTGCTGCACGGGGCGGCCCGTGCGCGGGTCGATGGTGTGGGCGTAGCGCTTGCCGTCTTTCACATAGAAATTGCGGTAGTTGCCGCTTGTGGCGAGGGCGGAGAAAGCCCCCCTCTGTCCCCCCGAATGGGGGGAAGACAGTGGAAGTTGCAGAATGGTTTGCAATTCGTTGCTGCCGTTTTCGGGCGACTCCTGCGGTTTCGTCACACCGATGCGCCATTTCTCCCCTTTTTCGTTGACACCACTCACGACGACCTCGCCGCCCACTTCAATCATGAAATTCCCGATGCCTTTCCGGCGGAAAAGTTTCGCCACGAGGTCGCAGCCGAAGCCTTTCGCAATGGCCGAGCAGTCGAGCATCGTGCGAGGGTCGGATTTCTGCCCAATAGACACTTTTTTGTAGCCGACGAACGCGCGAATCGAGTCGATGGCG
>JAFUVC010000180.1 GCA_017483785.1 Prevotella sp. | reverse complement strand
CTTTTGGAAGGGGCTGCAAAGATACCAATTTTTCCATCAGGGAGAGAGGGGTTTCCCCTCTTTCTCCTGAAAAAAAACGTTTCTTCTCAGTTCCCTGTTATTTTCTCCAAAAGTTGCATTTCTTAATTGAACTTACGTTTTCGGTAAAATGTTTAACAAGAAAAAACAATACTTTTCAAAGAAAAAAATGCTGGGAGTTATCCTCACGGACGGCCCGCAGCACATGGATAAAAATTTAAATTGAATATAACAAAAGAAAACGAGCGTTCTTCAGAACGCTCGTAAATAAAGGGTTTTCGTTGCTTTTATTATTCTTTTGATTTCCTTTGTTTTCCCGTGTTTGGTACTCCCTCCGAGAATCGAACTCAGATCTAATCTTTAGGAGAGACTTGTTCTATCCATTGAACTAAGGGAGCCCAATTTTCGGGTGCAAAGGTACGAATAAGTGTCCAAACCGCAAAATGAATTGCAGTTTTTTCACCCATTATGGCACAACAACCTTCCGTCCGCCGACGATGTAGATGCCTTTCTTGAGTTGCGACTCATTGACGGCGCGGCCTTGCAGGTCGAAGATTCGCTCGCTGCCACTTGTCGTGGCCGATTCCGTGGTCACATTCTCAATGCCAGAGGGAATTGTCACTTCCTCGGGCGACTGGAGCAGGTAGTATTGGGTGATGACCTTGCTGCCCGTGGGATGGGTTCCGTAGATGGCAAGAATGTTGAAATGCTTGTTGCTGATTTCGGAGGGCAGGGAAAGACCCTTGAGGCCGAAATAGTTGAACAGGCGGGCAGTCTGTTCGCCGTTGCTGTCCATGGTATAGACGTAAACGGCGCGCACCAGTTCCGCGGCCTCCACCTCGATGAGATCGGCATAGTAGGCTTCCGACAAATCATCGACCTTCACTTTGTGCGGCAGGGCTGCTTCGCCGGTCGTCACGGTGACTTCGGAGAGAAGTTTCGTAAAGGCGAACTGCGGCATATCGTTGACGCGCTGCAATTTTCCCATGAACGTTCCGCTGACGATGTCGTTCTGATTCACGCTCAGTCCGCTCTTGGTCAGGACGATGGCGCCGGAATTGTCGCGCACATAGATTTCGTCCTTATAAACGTAGAGCACTTGGGCGTTTTCGAGGCGCAGAATGGCATCCTCGCCCTCGCCAAACGTCTTCGCCGTGGCAATTTCATTGGTTTCGGGCAGTTTCACGACAGACACCTTGCAGGTTGCCTTCAAGCCATTGTCGCTTTCGACAGTTATGGTGGTCTCGCCCACCGAGATGCCTTGGATTACACCTTCCTCATCGACCGTTGCGATACCTTCGTCTTCGGAACTCCACGAGAGCGTATAACCGGCATATTCAGGAACGGCTTCCACGGCGAGTTTCTCCGAAAGGCCGAGCCCTACGGAGAAGGTTTCGGGCAGGTTGAGTTCGCGCAGGACATAGGTGTTTTCGATGTTGAATGTGATGACTCCGTTCTTTTCAGCGATGTTGAGCAGTCCGAACTGCGTCTCTTTGCCTGCCCACGTCTTCAGGCTGGCCGGCGTGGTGACGTTGTTGAGCGTGGTCACCCTGCCCGTGCCCGGGAAGGGGTCGTTGGCAGCCGTTGCGCCTGTTCCGCGAGCGCGCACGAGTTCATAGTAATTGTGGCTGGGATTGACGTTCAGCGTGTTGTTCGACCACACGCTGGTGTTGGTGGAATCGACGCGGAACACGAGCAGGCCGTGGCCGGGCAGATAGGCGTCCCAACGTGTTTTCTGGCGGTTTTCGAGGATGAAATACTCTTTTGAAACGGGCGTGTTGATGCAGTAGCCCGTGTTGCTTTCGTTGAGTCGTTCAATCGAATACTCGCCTTCCTCTTTGATGACCTCAGGCATTGCCCATCCCACCATGTAGCGCTCGAAAAGCGAGTAGCCGGCCGGCGTGCGCGAACTGTTGAGGTAGCCGCCGCCCGCCATCAGCGACCAACTGGCCGGGTGGTTGCTCTGGCCGCCACTTTTTGCATAGTCGGTGTCGTAGAAGTCAGGCAGGCCGAGCACGTGGCTGAATTCGTGGCAGATGGTGCCGATGCCGTCGATGTTGCGGCTGTTCTCGCTTCCGCTGAGTTCGGTGGAGCAGGCGTAGCGGTTCAGATAGACGCCGTCTTTCCGCACTTTGTATCCAGTTGACGGATTATAGATGTAATAGGCATGAGGCCATACGAGGCGCGCGTCGTTGCCCGTGACGTGTGCGCCATGTCCGGCGAAGATGAAGTAAATCATATCGACGTTGCCGTCTTTGTCGCCGTCGTAGTTCGCGAAATTGACCTCGGCGTCGATGGCGTTACAGGCATCGACCGTCAACTGTACGGTTTTGCTTGAGCCTTGAGAGTAATATTTGCTTCTGTCGATTTTCACGGGGCCTACAACATCGAATTGCGGAGTGAAAACACCCATCGAATTGTCGCGGTAATAGTCAACGACCGAGCCCGTGCAGTTCACTCGGGCGTTGTTGTAGTTGTAGTAGCCCGTGTAATTCTCCTTGTTAATCATTTCGGTGATGACTTCCTTGTAGTCTTCCTGGTCGAATTCTTGGTCGTTGAACTCCACGAGAACCACCAGTCCGCGAAACTTCGTATAGTCGTATTTCGGGGCGCGATGCTTCGCGGAAGCCTTCTGGCGGAGTTTGTACTCTTCGGCTTTCTGCGCCACGACCTGCTCTTGCATTTTCGGGTTCAGAAACTTGGGCGTTCTGGCCAGAAAAGCCTTCTCGGCGGTCTGTCGCCGGTCGGCATCGTGGGCAACTTGCGCCGTTGCCACCAGTTCGCCGTCGTCGGCCTGCTGGGCATAGACGTAAAATCCGCGCTCGTCGCGCACGACGGTATAGCCGTCTTCCGTGACGTTGAAATGGAGAAATTCGTCGCCAACGAGCCTGATGGTGAGGTAAGTGCCGTCGGGCTGCTTCACTTTTGCGGTATTTCCCTGTGCTGGAATGGCCTTTGCCTGCGGCAAAAACAGGGCTGCGGCCAATAAAATCAATAAAATTCTCTTCATCTTCTTAAAGTCAATAATAGGTTATGGGTTAATAGTTGTTGGTTGTTATTGAATGATTTTTGCAAAAATATGCCGACAAAGATACAAATAAAAGTTGAAATGCTCAAAATTTGTACGAAAAATTTATTTCTCGGGGAAAAATTAAACTTTTTTTACGCGCGCGCGTCTGATTAAATTGTAATAATAATGTAATTTTATGAATCGACTGATTTTTTCATGGGTGTTGCTGTTGTGGACAATGGCGGCATCGGCTCAATGTGTTGTAAAAGGCAAGGTTTTGGAAAAGCAGAGCGGCGAGCCGATGGGCTTCGTGGCGGTGAAAGTGCTGCACGCAAACGGCGAACTGGCGAAAGGCTCCATTTCTGATACGGAGGGAAATTTCGTCATCGACGGCCTGGCGCCGGGCAGTTATCAACTGGAGGCTTCCTACGTGGGTTTCAAGACCGTGACACAGCCGTTTACGCTGAGCGACCGCAATCGCACGCAGAATTTTCCGGCCATTCAGATGGCCGAAGACTCGCAGCAAATCAAGGAAGTGACCGTCACGGGACAGCGGTCGGCGATGAAGTTGGAGGTTGACCGCAAGTCGTTCGACGTGTCGCAACTCGTCACGAACGCCGGCCAGTCGGCCTCCGAGGCGCTGGAAAACATCCCGTCGGTCGAAGTCGATAACGACGGCAACATCTCGCTGCGAGGCAATTCGAGCGTTGAGGTTTGGATTAACGGCAAGGCCAGCGGTCTGACCACCGACAACCGTGCCCAGATTCTGCAACAACTGCCTGCCGAGAGCATCGAGCGCATCGAGGTCATCGACAATCCGTCGGCGAAATTCTCGGCGGAAGGCTCTGCCGGCATCATCAACATCGTGATGAAGAAAGACCTGAAACCAGGCTATTACGGCAGTGTGCAGGTCGGTGCCGACACGCGAGGCGGTGCCAACACGAGTTTCAACATCAACTATAATTCGCCGAAATGGGACGGCTATGCCAACATCGGCTATCGCCATCGCGAGGGAAAGGGTCGCAGTCAGAGTGAGCAACTTTTCCTCAAGACGAACCAATATCAGTGGTACGAGGGCGAGAGTTCCAACAAGGGAAATGGCCTGTTCGGACGTGCCGGAGTGACGCTCCACGCCACGAAAAAAGACGATTTTTCGCTGTCGGGCATGATGATGCGAGGCCGACCCAGCGGACATGAGTTCACGCCCTATCACTACGGGGTGCTCAACGGTTCGGAGGGTCTGAATCCATCGACTTTCGACGATTTCGACTTCGGCAGCTTGACACCGACTCATATCATGACCCGCGAAACCAGTTCGAAGGGCAAAATGAATATGCTTTACGGCGAGTTCAACTACCGCCATTCCTTCGCCGACCGCCATTACCTCGACTTCGTCGTGGGCTACCACAAGTGGAAGGCCGACAACGACAATTTCTATCGCGATTCGACGCAATTTTTCAACACTTTGCCGCCAATTCCTACCACCTATAGCTACCAAAGCCGTCCGATGCATATGAACAACCGCACGTGGGAAATCAAACTCGACTACGAGAACCCGATTTCCGAGCGATTCCAACTTCAGGCAGGCTATCAGGCACGTTTCTCGCACGAAAACACGCCGCAGGAGTCGTTCATCGACAAAGAGAACTGGGACGGACACGCTGCCGTCGAGGATAAGAAATTTTTCAATCGCTTCATCTACGACATGGACGTTCACGCCCTCTACACGACGCTGACTTGGAAGTTAGGAAAGTTCGGCGTGATGGGCGGACTGCGCGGCGAATACTGGCGCGTGAACACCGAGAGTTACACGTGGGAACAGGAATACCAGCCGACTGCCGACAATCGTCCGACACCCTTCAAAAAGGACTATTTCCAGTTGTTCCCGTCGCTGTTCCTGTCGTACCAACTCACCGACAACGACCAACTGCAACTCAACTACACGCGCCGCCTGCGCCGTCCGTGGGGCGGACAACTCAACTCGTTCCGCGATACGCGCGACGCCACCACCGTGTCGTTTGGTAACCCCGAACTCACGCCGGAATACTCCAATTCCTTCTCGCTCAACTACCTGAAGACATGGACCGAGCATTCGATGATGATTTCCGCCTACTACAGGCCCACCACCGACGTCATGCAGCGCATCAACTGGCAGAACCCCGCCGACGGACTCTTCTACTCCACGAACAAAAACGTGGCCAAGAGCACCTCGTCGGGTCTGGAAATCACGGTGAAAAACAAGTTTTTCCGTATTCTCGACCTCACCACGTCGGCCAATGCCTACTACTACAAACTCAACGGCTTCACCTACGTCATCGACGGCCAGACCGTCACGGGCGAAGAACAGTCGCGCTTCACATGGAACGCACGCATGATTGCCTCCATCATCCTGCCCTACGACCTCTCCATCCAACTCACGGGCAACTACCGCTCGCGCCAGGTCATCACGCAGGGCTATCGCAAGCCCGGCTACGGCCTCGACTTCGGCCTTCGCAAGCATTTCCTCGACAAGAAACTCATGCTGGCCATCTCCTGCCGCGACGTGCTCGACTCGCGCCGCTGGGAGAACGTCACCGAGAGCAACACCTTCCTGCGCCATCAACTCAACCGCCGCCGCTCGCGCACGGTGAACTTCACGCTCACCTACAACTTCGGAAACATGAATCCCAAGCGCAAGCCCGGACAGGGAATGCAGGGCGAGGAAATGGACGACCCCTCGACCAACTACAGCAACTCGGGCATGGAAGAGTAAATTCCGCTCGCGAAAAACACAGCGCAGCCCCACCTTTTCGGGTGGGGCTGCGCTGTTTCAGGAAATTGATTGAAGTTGCCAATTTGCCGAATGAAAACCTGCCAATTTGCCGAATGAAAACTTGCCAATTTGCCGAATAAAAAGTAAAAAAGATTTTGATAATCAAAAATAAAGTGCTATTTTTGCAGCGTCAAAAATATTTAGAAAGATGGATCATAATTTGAATTACAGAAGGAGAATTGCCGATAGACTCTTGTTGGAACAACTCGACGCTGCAGGAGTGGTACTAATTCAAGGGCCAAAATGGTGTGGAAAAACAACAACAGCCATCCAAGCTGCAAAAAGCATAAAGTATATGGATTGGCCTCGTGAATTGGAAAAAAACTTATTTATGGCCGAAGAAAATCCAGAAGTCCTGTTAGAGGGAGAGGTTCCGCGACTGATAGACGAGTGGCAATTGGCTCCACAATTATGGGATGCAGCACGTTTTACTGTTGATCGGCGAGGGAAACCGGGTCAATTCATCTTCACCGGTTCTGCCGTTCCTGCCGATAAGAGCAAAATACATCATTCCGGGACAGGGCGGTTCGCCTGGTTGACAATGCGACCGATGAGTTTATGGGAGTCGGGGGAGTCAAATGGCACTATCAGTCTTACGAATCTTTTTGCCAAAAAAAATTCAAGCGCGATTGCGCCAGACTATTCTCTGGATGATCTATGCTACTTGATATGCCGCGGAGGGTGGCCCAGTTCGCTGGCTATGAACAGGAAAGCATCGCTGCGTCAAGCGAGGAACTATATTTCTGCTGTCTGTGAGAGCGATATTTCGCGGGTTGATGATGTCAAGAGAGATGCCACCTTTGCGCGACGTCTGTTGCGTTCGTATGCGCGGCATCAGGGCTCTCAAGTCCCAATAAGCACCATCTACACCGACCTTTCTTCCAGTGAGGGAATATCGATGAGCGAAGACACCATATCGTCATATATTGCTGCATTAAAGAAGATATTCGTGATAGAAGATATGCCGGCGTGGAACCCCAACCTGCGGTCAAAAACCGCCATACGTGCGTCCGACACACGTTTTTTTGTAGACCCGTCGGTAGCTGCTGCCGCATTAGGATTAGGGCCGAAAGACCTGCAAAACGACCTTAACACCCTTGGACTCATGTTTGAGACGCTTGCCATACGCGATTTGAGAGTATATGCAGAATCAATTGATGGAGAGGTGTTTCACTACAGAGACAGAAACGGTTTGGAGTGCGATGCTGTAATACATTTGCATAACGGCAACTATGGTCTTGTTGAAGTAAAACTTGGTGGAAGCAAACTTGAAGAAGAAGGAGCCGGAAACCTGAAAAAACTATCAAGCAAGATTGACACCGACAAAATGAATGAACCTTCATTTCTTATGGTGCTCACGGGGTTGGGTTCGTATGCCTACCAACGAGAAGACGGTGTGCTGGTCGTTCCCATTGGATGCCTGAAGGATTAATTAATTATCTTTTTGCCATTTTGGATATATAGTCCGGGCTTCAATGCATTCAAGTTCGTCCCCACGAATCGACCTTTGAGGTCGTAAATACGTTGGTCGGGGTTGCGATTGCTATTTGTGACGGAAGAAATACCAGACTCATTGCCAATGGCTTCTACGCGGACTTCGTCGAGGAAAAAGCGATTGCTTGCTGGCGAGAACACGAGTTTGATGTTGCCAGCACCTTTGATGGTGGCTTTACATTCTGTCCATT
>JAFUVC010000021.1 GCA_017483785.1 Prevotella sp. | reverse complement strand
CCACCAACCTCGACTTGGATGACAAGAATTTCGTGCTCACCACCCACCTCACACCCGATGCCGAGGGCGTGAAAGGCCGTATGCAGGCCCCCTGCAAAACCCCGTGGCGCACGGTGATGGTCTGCAAGAGCGCCACCGACGTGCTCGCCTCGCGACTCATCCTGAACCTGAACGAGCCGTGCGCCATCGACGACACGTCGTGGATTCACCCCGTGAAGTACATGGGCGTCTGGTGGGAGATGATTTCCGGCCATAGCCAGTGGTCATACACCAACGACTATCCCTCCGTGCAACTCGGCGTCACCGACTACGCCCGCTCCACGCCCCACGGCAAGCACGGCGCCAACAACGAGAACGTGCGCCGATACATCGACTTCGCCGCAGAAAACGGCTTCGATGCCCTGCTCATCGAGGGCTGGAACGAAGGCTGGGAAGACTGGTACGGCAAGCAGAAAGACTTCGTCTTCGACTTCCTCACGCCCTATCCCGACTTCGACCTGCATGCGCTCAACAAATACGCCCACGAGCGCGGCATCCGCCTCATCATGCACCACGAGTCCTCGTCGTCAACCCAAAACTACGAGCGATGGATGGAACAGGCCTATCAACTGATGAACAAATATGGCTACAACGCCGTGAAATCGGGCTATGTCGGCAAAATCATACCCTACGGCGAGTATCACTACAGCCAGCCGCTCATCAACCATTACCACTATGCCATCACCGAGGCCGCCAAGCACCGCATCATGGTGAACGCCCACGAGGCCGTGCGCCCCACAGGGCTCTGCCGCACATGGCCCAACATGATTGGCAACGAGAGCGCGATGGGCAACGAGTTCCGCTCGGGCATCAAACCCGGCCACACCACCATTTTCCCCTTCACGCGACTGCAGGGCGGTCCGATGGATTTCACGCCCGGCATCTTCGAGATGGATTTGAGGGAGACCTCGGGCTGGAACGACAAGATGACGCACACCATCTGCAACCAGTTGGGCCTCTACGTCACGTTCTACTCGCCCCTGCAGATGGCCGCCGACCTGCCGCAGTACTACGCCCGCTACATGGACGCCTTCCAGTTCATCAAGGACGTGGCCGTAGATTGGGACAAGAGCCTCTATCTCGAGGCCGAGCCCGGAGCCTACATCGTCACGGCACGCCACCCGAAACTCTCGTCGCTCAACAAGGCGGCTGAGGGTGTCGGAACGCTGGCCGACGGCAAGAAAAACGCCGTGAACAGCGTCACGCGATTCGTTTATGCGCTGCCCGACGACGCCACCGCCGAAGACCTCGCCAAGACTGCGCCGCGCGACGTGTGGTACATGGGCGGCATCACCGACGAGAACGCCCGCGACGTGAAGGTGAAACTCGACTTCCTGCAGCCCGGAAAGACCTACGAGGCCACTATCTACGCCGACGCGCCCGACGCCGACTACGACACGAACCCGAAGGCCTACACCATCACGCGCCGCAAGGTAACGTCGAAATCGACGCTCAAACTCCACATGGCCCGTTCCGGAGGCTTTGCCGTCAGTCTGCGCTCGCTGTAAAAAGGGCTTCAAAACGACGAAAAAAGCCACTTTTTGCCTTTCGGATACAATAAAAATGCGTTGTGGCCGTTATCATGACGTGTTTAAACGCAGATTATTGATGATTTTAGTGTCGGCGACGGTCGGCATGGGGGTTCATGCGCAATACGACCCCTCGTTCAGTCATTATTTCGACATGGAACCGTCGTTCAACCCTGCTGCCGTGGGCAAGCGGGCCGTGCTCAACGTGACGGCTGCCTACGCGCTGGGCTTCGTCGGCTTCAGCGGCAATCCGCAGACGGCCTACGTGGCTGCCGACATCCCGTTTTACGGCTTGAAGATGTATCACGGGGCGGGCCTGCAACTGATGAACGACAAAATCGGCGCGTTCTCGCATCAGCGGCTGCAAGGCCAGTATGCCGTGAAGTTCAAGATGCTGGGCGGCACGATGAGCGTCGGCGTGCAGGGCGGACTGCTGAGCGAGTCGCTCGACGGCTCGAAAATCGACTTGGACGACTCGAAAAGCGACCCGGCATTCATGACCTCAAAGATGGACGGCAGGGCACTCGACCTCTCGGCCGGCCTTTATTTCACGCGTGGCCCGTGGTATGCTGGAGCCAGCGTCATGCACCTGACTTCGCCCCTTGTCCACCTCGGCGAGAGGAACGAATTTCAGGTCGATCGCACATATTATTTGACGGGCGGATACAATATTCAGCTGAGAAATCCGTTTTTATCAATACAACCCTCGTTTCTGGTGCGCTCCGACCTCGTCGCATGGCGCGGCGATGTGACGGCGCGGTTCACCTACCGACACGAGAAGAAAATGCTGTATCTGGGAGCGACGTATAGCCCCGGAACGTCGGTGACGGCGCTCGTCGGAGGCTCGTTCCACGGATTTGTGGTGGGCTACAGCTACGAGTTCTACACGTCGGGCGTCAGCCTCATCAACGGCTCGCACGAGTTGTTTGTCAGTTATCAGCAAGACATCAACTTGGTGAAGAAAGGCCGCAACCGCCACCAGAGCGTGAGAATTCTGTAAGAAAGTGAAAAATCGAAATAGTGAAAGATATGGAAAAGATGAAGAATTATAGTGGAAAGAAAGGAAACTGGGCGAAAAGTCTGTCGGCTTTTTACCTTCTCACCTTTTTAATTTTGTTCGCCGGCTGCATGGGTGCCAAGCGCGCCTCGTCGTCGGGCAAGGGCGGAGAGGTTGTCGGCGTGAGTGGCCGCGCGTTCAGCGAGCCGTCGCCCTACGGCATGACCAGAATCGACCGCGGCTGGGTTCGCATGGGACTCGAGCAGCAAGACTCGCTCTGGGGCAAGAAAATGCCAATCAGAGACATCTCGGTAGATGGTTTCTGGATTGACGAGACCGAGGTGACCAACTCGCAGTACAAGCAGTTCGTCTATTGGGTTCGCGACTCCATCCTGCGCACCCGTCTGGCCGACCCCAGTTACGGCGGCGACGAAAGCTACATGATTACCGAGGACAAGAACGGCGACCCCGTGGGCCCGTATCTGAACTGGAAGAAGCAACTGCCGCGCAAGCCCAATGAAGACGAGCAGCGCGCCATCGAGAGCCTCTATGTGACCAATCCCGTCACGGGCGAGAAACTGCTCGACTACAAGCAGATGAACTATCGCTACGAGGTTTACGACTACACGACGGCCGCCCTGCGCCGCAACCGAATGGTGGCAGAGGAGCGCAACCTGAACACCGATGTCGTCGTGGACCCCGACGAGGTGGTGATGATTTCAAAAGACACGGCCTACATCGACGACGAGGGCCGCATCGTCCGCGAAACCATCAACCGGCCGCTCTCCGGCCCGTGGGACTTCCTGAACACGTATATCGTGAACATCTATCCCGACACCACATGCTGGGTGAACGACTTCCAAAACTCCGACAACGAGGTCTATCTGCGCAATTATTTCTCGAACCCGGCCTACAACGACTATCCCGTCGTGGGCGTCACATGGGAGCAGGCCAACGCCTTCTGCGCATGGCGCACCGAATATCTGCTGAAAGGGCTCGGCCCCGAGGCTCGCTACGTGCAGCGCTATCGCCTGCCCACCGAGGCCGAATGGGAGTTTGCCGCACGCGGAAAAGACCAGACGGAATTCCCCTGGGACAACGAGCAGGTGAAGAGCGGCGAGGGCTGTTTCTACGCGAATTTCAAGCCCGACCGCGGAAACTACACGAAAGACGGCAACCTGATTACCTCGAAAGTGGGCATCTACGGCGCCAACTCCAACGGACTGTTCGACATGGCCGGAAACGTGGCCGAGTGGACCTCGACCATCTACACCGAGGCCGGCGTGGACGCCATGAACGACCTGAACCCGCAGTTGGACTACAAGGCCGCCAAGGAAGACCCCTACAAACTGAAGAAAAAGAGCGTGCGCGGCGGCTCGTGGAAAGACCCCGAGTCGTATATCCGCTCGGCATGGCGCACGTGGGAATACCAAAACCAGCCGCGCTCGTACATCGGATTCCGCTGTGTGCGCTCGCTGGCCAACACCACCAGCCAGAAGGCCAAGGGTGGCAAGACAAAGGGAAAAGGAAAGAAAAAGAGATAAATCGTAAATTGTACATTGTAAATCGTCAAATCGTAAATTAAAATGACACAATACAGTAAATATAACGTAATCTACCGCTTGCAGAAGTGGCTGGACAGTGTTCCCGGGCAGACGTTCATGAACTATGCCTACAGTTGGGGTGCCGCCATCGTGATTTTGGGTGCGCTCTTCAAGTTGACCCACATGCCGGGCGCCAATTTCTGGCTGTTCCTCGGTATGGGCACGGAGGTGCTGGTGTTCTTCATTTCAGGCTTCGACCGCCCGTTCGACAAGACGGAAGAAGGTCGTGAACTGCCCCGCCACGTCAATCTCGACGAAGACGAAAGCGAAGCAACTGCCAACGGCGGTGTGCAGGGCGGTGGAACCATCTTCATCGGCGGTTCGGGCAGCGGAAATGTCGCTGGCGGAGTCGTTGGAACCGGCGACGAGGCAGCCCGTTGGGAAGGCAAACCGGCCGCTGCGGTCGGCGGAGTTGTCGGCGGAGGCTCGTGGGTGGCCCAGCAGCAGGAAAATACGCCTGAAATGGCTGAGGCACAGGGCAACTACGTCGAGGAACTCAACAAACTGACCGAAATGCTCCAGAAGGTGAGCGAGCAGAGCCAGCGCCTGACGCGCGACTCGGAGGAAATGGAGAACCTGAACCGCACGCTCACGGGCATCTGCAAGGTCTATGAAATGCAACTCAAAGGCGCCAGCCAGCAAATCGGAACCATCGACGAAATCAACGAGCAGACGCGCAAGATGGCCTCGCAAATCGCCGAACTCAACAAGATTTATACGCGAATGATTGAGGCCATGACGGTGAATATGCCGAAGGCAGCCATGCCGCCGATGGTGGATGAAGGTTGAAGGATGAAGGATGAAAGATGAACAACTATGGCAATTAAGAAAAGACCCATATCGCCTCGCCAGAAGATGATCAACCTCATGTATGTGGTGTTGATGGCGATGCTGGCGCTGAACGTCTCGAACGAGGTGCTCAACGGTTTTACAGTTGTTGAAGAAAGCCTCGGGCGCACCACCAGCAACTCGGCGAAAGAAAACAATGCGATTTACGACACGTTCGCGGCGCAGATGAAGCAAAATCCCGAAAAAGTGCGGCAGTGGTTCGAAAAATCGCAGACGGTGAAGCAGATGAGCGACTCGCTCTACAACTTCGCCCAGCAACTGAAGGAATCCATCGTGCGCGAGGCCGACGGCAAAGATGCCGACTTGGCCAATATCAAGGGAAAAGACGACCTCGAGGCTGCCAGCCAGATTATGCTCGCGCCGGGCAGCGGCAAGGGCAGACACCTGTTCGAGATGATTAACTCCTATCGCGAGCGCATCCTGAAAATGGTCAGCGACCCGAAGCAGCAGGAAATCATCGCCTCGAACCTGACCACCGAAGTGCCGAAGTCGGCGCGCGCGCTGGGCAAGAACTGGCAGGAATATATGTTCGAGGACATGCCCGTGGCCGCCGCCGTGACGCTGCTGTCGAAATTGCAGAGCGACGTGCGCTACGCCGAGGGCGAAGTGCTCCACACGCTGGTGTCGAACATCGACGTGAAGGACATTCGCGTCAATAAACTCGACGCCTTCGTCATTCCCGAGAAAACCACGCTCTACCCGGGCGAGGTGTTCAATGCCGACATCGTGATGGCGGCCGTTGATACGACCATGCAGCCCGAAATCTACGTGAACGGCACGAAAATCAATGCCAAGGGAAAATATTCGTTCACGGCAGGCAGCGTCGGCGAGCACTCGTTCAGCGGCTACCTCATGACGCGCAATGCCGCAGGCGAGACCATGCGCCGCGATTTCATGCAGAAATACTCCGTGATTCCCGCCCCGACGGGTGCCACGGTGGCCGCCGACCTGATGAACGTGCTCTACGCCGGCTTCCAGAACCCGATGAGCGTCAGCGTGCCGGGCGTTCCGGCCAATGCCGTGTCGGTCAGCATGAGCGGCGGCTCGCTCGTGTCGAAAGGTGCCGGACACTACATCGCCACGCCGTCGCAGGTGGGCAAGGACGTCGTCTTCACCGTGTCGGCCAACGATAAGGGCAAGACGCGCCAGATGGCCCAAGTGACGTTTAAGGTGCGCAAACTACCCGACCCGACGCCCTACGTCGTCGTGGGCAGCGACCGCTTCAAGGGCGGAAACATGGCGAAAGGCTCGCTCGTGGCCATGGACGTGCTCCACGCCGCCATCGACGACGGCCTGCTCGACATTCCGTTCAAGGTGCTGAGCTTTGAAACCGTCTTCTTCGACGACATGGGCAACTCCATTCCCATCGCCTCGGAAGGAGCAGCGTTCTCGGGCCGCCAGAAGGAAACCTTCCGCCGCCTGTCGCGCAACAAGCGTTTCTACGTGCGTGGCGTGAAAGCCATCGGCCCCGACGGCATCCAGCGCACACTGCCCGGAGCCATGGAGTTTATCGTGAAGTAAAAGTAAAAAGTAAAATTTGAGAGATATGAAGCAGAAAAATAAGACAAACGGAATGAAAAAGTTCCTTTTGATGGTGATTTTCTTTCAATTGTTAATTGTGAATTGCCAATTGTCAATTGCCAACGCCCAGCCGCAGCAGCGCAGAAACCAGCAGGCACAGCAGACGGCGCCGAAGTCGAATGCCAACACGATGACCACACGGGCGCAAATCTCGTTTCCCACGCAGGCCGCCATGTCGGAAGACGTGGTCTGGCGGCGCGACATCTACCGCGAAGTCGATCTCCACGACGATGCCAACGCCGGACTCTACTATCCGAAAGAGCCCGTAGGCACGCAGATGAACCTCTTCACCTATATGTTCAAACTGATGATGCGCGGGGCGAGAAACGGCGGCATTCCGGCCTATGAATACAGCCTCGACGGCAGCGAGGTGTTCACTGATTCGGCTCGCGTCAAGCCCCTGCAGTTCCTGAAAGACCACGGAATCTTCCACGAGCGCACCGATAGAGGTGTTCGCATTGACGACAGCGATATTCCCTCGTCGATGGTCACGGCCTACTACATCAAGGAAAGTGCCTACTACAACCAGGCCACGTCCACGTTCCACACGAAGGTCATCGCCCTCTGCCCCATCTTGGTTGATGAAATGGACGGATATGTTTTCGAGAAAAAGCCGCTTTTCTGGGTGAAATACGACGATTTGGCCCCGTTCCTCGCCAAGCAGACCATCATGACGAGTAACCTGAACAATGCCGCCACGATGAGCGTTGACGACTACTTCACGCTCAACCAGTATAAAGGCCAGATTTACAAGACGAACAACATGCTCGGCGAATCGCTGGCGAAAATCTGCGGCAACGACTCGACCAAACTTTCTGCCGAACAGAAGCGCATCGAGGCCGAACTGAAAGAGTTCGAGACCCACATCTGGGGCAAGCCCGAGCAGGCTGAGGCCTTCGCCGACAGCGTCGATGCCGACGGCAAGGTGGTGGAGCAGAAGAAAGTGCGCACGAAAGAGGCCAAGATGCCTCGCGCCAGAACCCGCACGAAGAAAGAGAAAACCTCGAAATCGTCGTCATCGGCAAGAATGTCGGTGCGTCGCGAGCGTCATTAATTTAGTTTATCGTTAGGAATCATGAGAAAGTTGAGATTATTTTTTATGGGCATCGTGCTTCTGGGCACGCTTTCCGCCTCCGCACAGCTGCAATTCGGCTTGAAGGGCGGACTCGACCTCACCAAAATGTCAACCAGCGGCGAAGGCGGCTTGTTCAAGAACCGTGCGGGCTGGTTTGTCGGTCCCTCGCTGAAGTATGTTTCCTTCATGGGACTGGGCTTCGACATTTCTGCGCTCTACAACCAGCGCGAAACGCAGTTGGACGTTTATTTTGAGGATAATGAGCAACTCAAACCCATGAAAACCAAGCAGATTATCGTGCCGCTGAACCTGCGCTACGACCTCGGACTGGGCGGCCTGGCCACGATTTTCGGCTATGCAGGTCCGCAGGTGGCGTTCCGCATCGGCGACGGGGTGCAGAGTCTGGGCGACCTGAAAGACACGGTTGGCGACTGGCGACTGAAAAGTTCCAATTTCAGCGTGAACGTCGGCCTCGGTGTCACGCTCGACAAGTTGCAACTCTCGGCCAATTACAACATCGGCCTCGGCAATACCGGCGAGGTGACCCTCCGCGATGCCACCGATGCCGTTTACGGTATTTTCAAGGGCAAATACAATGCTTGGCAGATTAATCTGGCGTATTATTTCTGAAATAAATAATCGAAAATCAAAAATTCAAGCATAAAAAGCAGATGCCAATCGACGGGCGTTTGCTTTTTTTTATGTAACTTTGCAAGCCATGAGATACGTCGATGTCATCCTCCCTCTGCCCCTCGAAGGGCTTTTTACCTACGCTGTCAGCGATGAGTTGGCGGCGAGGGTGCAGGAGGGCGTGCGCGTGGTGGTGCCGTTCAACAGGTCGAAGCGCTACACGGCGATGGTGGTCAGGATTCACGGCGAAAAACCGGATTTCGACACGAAAAACGTCGTTGAAGTTCTTGACAATCAGCCGATTATGCTGCAAGAGCAACTTCGGCTGTGGCAATGGATGAGCGACTACTACATGGCTCCGCTGGGCGAGGTGATGAACGCCGCGCTGCCTGCCGGACTGAAAAACGAGGACGGTTATTCGCCGAAAACGGAGACGTGCATCGGGCTGAGCGAGGAATTCCGCTCGGAACAGGCGTTGCGCATCGCTTTCGACATGCTCAGTCGGGCCGAAAAACAGCAAAAAGTGCTGACGGACTTCCTCGCGCTGGGCGGATACGTGGACAACGGGGCGGTGGTGCAGGAAGTGACGCGCGACGAACTCATGAACGAGAGCCACTGCACGGCGGCGGTGCTGAAAGCCCTGATAGACCGCAAAATCCTCTACACCTACGAGCGCGAGGTGGGGCGGCTGAACCACGGCGGCGAGCCGCATCCCGAACTCGTCAAGAAACTCAGTGAGACGCAGCAGGACGCCTACAACCAGATAGTTTTCCAGTTTTTGCAGAAGAAAGTTGTGCTGCTGCACGGCGTCACGTCGAGCGGAAAGACCGAAATCTACATCCACCTCATCCAGAAGGTTCTCGACGAAGGCAAGCAGGTGCTTTATCTGCTGCCCGAAATCGCGCTGACCGTGCAGATGATGGAGCGACTGCGCAGGGTGTTCGGCAATAGGCTGGGCATCTACCATTCGCGCTACAGCGACGCCGAGCGCGTGGAAATCTGGCAAAAACAACTCTCGCAGAACCCCTACGACGTGATTTTGGGGGCGCGGTCGGCGGTTTTCCTGCCTTTCCAGCGGCTCGGGCTCGTCATCGTCGATGAGGAACACGAAACTTCCTTCAAACAGCAAGACCCCGCCCCGCGCTATCATGCAAGGAGTGCGGCGATTATGCTGGCACAGATGGCGAGGAGCGAGGAACGAGGAGCGAGGAG
Organism: Prevotella sp.; assembly: GCA_017483785.1. GTDB lineage: Bacteria > Bacteroidota > Bacteroidia > Bacteroidales > Bacteroidaceae > Prevotella. Next base: position 11,611 of record JAFUVC010000021.1, on the reverse strand, counting down.
CGAGGCTGCTCATGTCCTCCTCGGCACGGCGACGCCTTCGATGGAGTCGTATTACAACGCGCAGACGGGTAAATTCGGGCTTGTAGAACTGAAAACGCGATTTCAGGGCATCGAACTGCCTGAAATTCAGGTGGTTGACGTGAAAGATTTGCGTCGGAGGAAGATGATGCCCGGGCCGTTTTCGCCGCAGTTGCTCGCCGCGATGCGCCAGGCCTTTGACGATAAGAAGCAGGTGATTTTATTCCAGAACCGGCGCGGCTATTCGCCGATGGTGGAGTGCCGGACGTGCGGATGGGTGCCGAAATGCAAGAACTGCGACGTGTCGCTCACGCTCCACAAGACCACGAACCTGCTCACCTGCCATTACTGCGGCTACACCTACGCCTTCCCGACGCAATGCCCCTCGTGCGAGGGCACCGATTTGCGCGGTCGGGGCTACGGCACGGAGAAAATCGAAGACCAGATTCGCGACGAGTTTCCCGATGCCCGCGTGGCGCGCATGGACCTCGACACGACGCGCTCGCGCAACGCCTACGAGCGGCTCATCGGCGACTTTGCCTCGGGGCGGACCAACGTACTCATCGGCACGCAGATGATTTCCAAAGGGCTCGACTTCGACCGCGTGGCCGTCGTGGGCATTCTCGATGCCGACACGATGCTCAACTATCCCGATTTCCGCGCCTACGAGCACGCTTTCATGATGATGTCGCAGGTGAGCGGCAGGGCAGGGCGCAAGGGCAAGCGCGGACTGGTGCTCTTGCAGACGAAAAACAAGGATTTGCCCGTCATTCGGCAGGTCGTCAACAACGATTGGCAGGGATTTTTCCAAGATTTATGCGAGGAGCGTCGCGCATTCCGCTATCCGCCTTATTTTCATCTCGTCTATGCCTATTTGAGGCACCGAAACGAGGCCGCGGCCGATTCTGCCGCCGTGTTCATGGGGTCGATTCTCCGACAATGGTTCGGCGACCGCGTGCTCGGCCCCGACAAGCCCGGAATTTCCAAGGTGAAGACGCTCCACATCCGGAAAATCGTTCTCAAATTGGAGAACGGCATCGACCTGCGCCGCGTCCGCGAGTATCTGCGCCTTGCCCAACAAAAAATCATGCAGGACAAGCGATTCGCTGCCCTGCAGATATTCTTTGACGTCGATCCGTTGTAGTTTTTAGGAATCCACGGGAGTTTAAATCGTAACTTCTACGCCAAGACCCAACACGCGATTGGTGCGCGTGAACGAGTTCTTGCCGGCCGGAATGGTCAGGCCGAGGCCGCTCATGTTCTGCTCAGGCGTATCCATGTCGTAGTTTACGTAGTTGGTCTGGAAGTAAGCAGCGTTGAGTTTCACCTTGTCGGTCACCTGATAGCCTACGCCGAGCCCGAACGTCCAAGAGTTCACCACGAACGACATATCGTTCATGTAGGCATCGGAGAGTCCGTAGCGGGTAATCTGAATGCCGCCGCTCACCTGCAACTTCTTCATGACGTCCCACTCGGCACCGGCCAGATATTCGTTGGTGTCGCCATCGAGGAGTTTCTCGCTGTGCTCATACCAGTGAGCCGACTTGTCGAAGAAATGGTGGTAGCCGAGGTTCAGGCGCACGCCGGGAACCATCTCCCACTGGGCACCCAAGGCGAGTTGTGCGGGTGAGTCCTCTGGCACGCTGGTGCCGTTCACATACTTGTTTGTGGCCGAAATAACGGTGGCTTCATTCAAGTCAGAATCGTTTTTCATGCGCATACGGGTCTTGAACTCATATTTTGCTGCGAAATTGAAGTTTCCGGTCTTGTAGTCGATGCCGATGATGGGAGCGATGCCCCAACCCGTCTGGTCGCTCTTCAGGTTCATGCCGTTGGCATAGGGAGCGAGGGTCTCTGCGCTGGCATTGAGTTGCTCGCCAGTGGCCTGAAGCGACTGGCCGGCAGCCTGCAACTGCTGGCCCTTGGCAACGAGTTCCTGAATCTGAGGCAACTGCATGGCCTGTTCCTGCGTCATGCCCTGTGCTACGGCGCTTGCAATGCCCTGCTGAATACCGGCCTGCACTTGTCCGGCGAGGTTCGCAATCGTGTTGCCAGCCTGCGTAAGACCGCCCTTCACTCCTTCGAAGTAGTGCGGCAGCGTCATGCCCTCAGTGCCGTTCATCACGCGGATGTTGTTCAGACGGGCCTCATACGAGGCCGTTCCGTAGAGCAGGCGCAGACCGGCATAGACCGACAGGTGCTCGTTAATCTTGCGGGCGGCACCCAATTGAAAGCCGAAGTAGAACTGCTTGCCTTTCATGTAGCCGTCAACATCATAGCCCGTCACGTTGGGCACGCTGGCGCCAAACTGTCCGATGGCACCGTTCAGTTGGTTGGATGTGGCGATGAGTTTGTTGGCAATGGCACCCACAACCGTCTCGAAAGAGCCGATGCCCTTGTCAAATTCGCACATGCCGCCGCCGCCGGGCACGGAGAAGTTGAACTGGAACGACCAGTTGTTCTTATTATATGCCGCCTGCAGCGAGGGGATGAATGGAGCGTTGGCCAGGCCCTCGAATTTCTTCGTGGTCGCGCCGTTGTTCTTTGCGCCAAGTGCTAACAGGGAATTGGTCGTGGTGACGGTGCGGGTCTGATGGGCATACTGCCAGTTGAAGCCCAAGTGCAGTCCGTCGCTGAGGAATGCCACGCCAGCGGGGTTCGAATAGACTCCGTCGAGGCCGATGGCGCCGTCGCGGGCAGGATTACGAAGAAAATTAACGCTTTGGTTTGTGTTCGTGAGAATTCCACCTGCATGGGCGGCATTTCCAGCAAAAATGACGGCCAGGGCGGCCAGTTTCAATTTGTTCATAGTGTTAAGAAAGTTTGTTTGAAAACTGGCTGCAAAGATATGAATTTTATGTAAATTTTATTCAAAAACGGGGCTATTCTTAATTAAATTTAACCAAAAAACTGCACAAAACAATTAAGTTTGCGCAGTTTTTTCGGTTTCTTCAACGGGCTCTTCGACGGGTTCGGGCTCGGTTTTCTGCAATTCAGGATAGCTGATGCGCGTGTGGTAGATGTTTTTGAGTCGGTCGATGAGCACCTGCTTGGCGAGTTCGATGTCGCGGAAGGTGATGGGGCAGGAGCGGAAATAGCCGTCAGTGAGTTGCGAGTCGATGATTCGGTTCACCATCGCAATGATGTTTTCCTCGGTATATTCCGACAGCGAGCGCGAGGCAGCCTCGACCGAGTCGGCCATCATCAGAATGGCCTGCTCGCGTGTGAACGGGTTCGGGCCGGGATAGGTGAACGGAGTTTTGTCGATTTCCTCGTCGGGATGCTCGTTTTGCTCCTTGATGTAAAAATATTTCGTCTGTCCGTTGCCGTGGTGGGTCAGGATGAAGTTCTTGATAATGGCCGGCAGATTGGTCTTTTCAGCCATTTTCAGGCCCTCGGTGACATGGCTGATGACGATTCGTGCGCTCTCGGTGTAGGGCATGTTGTCGTGTGGATTCACGCCGGCCTGATTCTCGGTGAAAAAGACGGGGTTGGTCATTTTTCCGATGTCGTGGTAGAGCGCGCCCGTGCGCACGAGCAGGCTGTTGGCCTCGATTCGGTTGGCAATTTCGGCGGCGAGGTTGCCCACGGTGATGGAGTGCTGGAAGGTGCCGGGCGCAATTTCGCTGAGGTCGCGCAGCAGGCCCTTGTTCGTGTTGGACAGTTCAAAAAGCGTGACGTTCGACGTGAATCCGAAGGTGCGCTCGATGAGGTACATGAGCGGATAGGCCAGCAGCAGCAAGATGCCGTTCACGATGAGGTAGTAATACATGTCGGTGTCGAGGTCGAGCACGGCGTTGCTCTGCATGAGTTGCAGGGCAAAATAGATGACGGCGCTGGCGATGGTGACGAGCAGGGCGGTCTTGAACACTTGTGCCCGTCGCGAGAGGTCGCGCAGCGAATAGATGGCGGCCAGTCCGGCCACGAGTTGCACGATGATGAACTCATATTGGTATTTCACGGCGGCGGCGCAGATGAGCACCATGATGACGTGGGTGATAAAAGCCGTGCGCGAGTCCATGAAGATGCGGACGAAGATGGGCGTCATGGCAAACGGCAGGATATAGACGCTCAGGATGTTGTTCTCCATCATCAGCGAGACGACAATCGGGAAGATGGTGATGAGCGCGTAGAGCATCATGATGGAACGCGGTTTTTCGAAATAGTCGCGTCGGAACAGGCCCAGATAGATGGTGAAGAAGAGCACCATCATGGTGACGAAGACGATTTGTCCGACGGTGGTGCTGGTCATTTCGTGTTCGGTGTCGTTGCGGCGTTTCACTTCGCGCTCGAACGATTCGAGCACGCGGTGCGTTTGCTCATCGACGATGTCGCCTCGGTCGATGATTTTCTGGCCGGTGAGCACGATTCCGCTGGCAATTGGGATGCTCGAGAGCAGTTCGGCCAGTTCGGTGTCGCTGCGCTCCTTGTCGTAGATGAGGTTCGGCTCGATGTATTCGTTGAGGTTGCATTTCTGCAGCACCTGCCGCTGTGCGGCCAGCCGTTCGTCTTGGAAGAGCCGCTCGTAGGCCGAGAGCGTGGAGTAGAGGTCGCGTGCCAACTGGCCTCGCGCCTGCTTTCCGGTGACGATGCGAACCATGTTCGTCGTGTCTTTCTGCAAGGCGTTGAACTCGGGCGTGTTCATGATTCCCCTCTGGTAGAGCAGGTGCAGCTGGTCATAGACCAGGCTTTTATAGGCCGCAGGCAGTCCGGGCAGCCCTGTGGGGAAGTCGGCGAGGAATTTCTCCTCCATCTGCTTCTCCACGTCGGTGTCGTAGTTGTAGTACGGCTGAAACATCTCGGTGAGCGAGTCTTGCTCGTGCTTGATGACGTCGTCGGTCTTATAGACGGGGAAGTCGAACTGGGCGATGAGCGAACTGTAGGTCCAGGGCTTTCCCACGCCGTAGTGAAACAATTGTCCTTCCTCGCGTGGCAGGAACCACACGATGAGCGCGACGCTGATGGCGATAATGGCCGAGCGCGTCAGCAGATTGCGCCCGAAATGGGCGTCTGACCTGTCTGTTTTTTCCATTTTTCGTGCGTTATCTTCTATTCCGCTGCGAAAATACGAAAAAAATATGCAAAACTCAAAAATTATTCGTAATTTTGCACAAAATTTTAAGAAAATCATCATTTTCAGATGGAAAACAGACGTGTAAGGGTGCGTTTTGCCCCCAGTCCGACCGGACCGTTGCATATCGGCGGCGTGCGTACCGCTTTGTATAATTACCTTTTCGCCCGCAAGCATGGGGGCGATTTCGTGTTCCGAATTGAAGACACCGACTCCAACCGTTTCGTGGAGGGTGCCGAGGAGTATATCCTTGAGTCGTTTCACTGGCTCGGAATCAAGTTCGACGAGGGTGTCAGTTTCGGCGGCAGCCACGGCCCCTATCGGCAGAGCGAGCGCCGCAGCATCTACAAGGAGTATGTGGACCAGTTGCTGAAGTCGAATCGCGCCTATCTCGCCTTCGACACGCCCGAGGAACTGGAGCAGAAACGGCAGGAAATCCCGAATTTCCAGTACGACTCCACCACGCGAATGGTGATGCGCAACTCGCTGTCGCTGCCCACGAAGGAGGTGGCGCGCCTGCTCGACGACGGTCAGCAGTATGTGGTGCGCTTCAAGGTGGAGCCCGGCGAGGAAATCCTCGTCAACGACATGATTCGCGGCGAGGTGCGCGTGAAAAGCGACATTCTCGACGATAAAGTGCTCTACAAAAGCAGCGATGAACTGCCCACCTACCACTTGGCGAACATCGTTGACGACCATCTGATGGAAATTTCCCACGTCATCCGAGGCGAAGAGTGGCTGCCGTCGGCTCCGCTCCACGTGCTGTTCTACGAGGCGCTCGGCTGGCAGGACACAATGCCGCAGTTTGCCCATCTGCCGCTGCTTTTGAAGCCCGAGGGCAAGGGAAAACTCTCGAAGCGCGACGGCGACCGGCTGGGCTTCCCCGTGTTTCCGCTGGAGTGGCACGACCCGAAGACGGGCGAGGTATCGTCGGGCTATCGCGAAAGCGGCTATTTCCCCGAGGCTGTCGTGAATTTCCTCGCCCTGCTGGGCTGGAATCCGGGCACCGAGCAGGAACTTTTCTCGCTCGACGAACTCGTGGAGGCGTTCGACATTGCGCGATGCTCGAAGTCGGGCGCGAAATTCGACTATCAGAAAGGCATGTGGTTCAACCACGAGTATATCCTCCGGAAATCGAACGAGGAAATTGCCCAACTTTTCGCGCCCATCGTGGCCAACAACGGCTCCGACGAGTCGCTGGAGCGCGTCACGGAGGTGGTTCGCATGATGAAAGACCGCGTCAGTTTCGTGCATGAGTTGTGGCCGCTGTGCTCGTTCTTCTTCTTCCCGCCTGTGGAATACGACGAGAAGACCGTGAAGAAGCGCTGGAAGGACAATTCGCCGCAGGTGATGTCGGAACTGGCCGATTTGCTCGAGCATCTCGACGATTTCTCGCTCGAAAGCCAGGAGCGCGTCGTCCACGAGTGGGTGGAGCAGAAGGGCTACGGCCTCGGCAACGTGATGAACGCGTGGCGACTGACGCTCGTCGGCGAGGGCAAAGGCCCCGGAATGTTCGATATTTCGGCCTTCCTCGGCAAGGAAGAAACGCTCCGCCGTATGCGGAGGGCGATTGAAGTTTTGGCCCCCCAAGGATAATTATGTATAACGTCATCATCTATTTATATTCGTTTGGCGTCGCCATTGCCAGCCTTTTCAGCGAGAAGGTTCGCAAGATGCGCCGTGGCGAGCGCGAGGCCGTCAGCGTGCTCAAGGAAAAGGTGGACCCAGAGGCGCAGTACGTCTGGTTCCATGCGGCGTCGCTTGGCGAGTTTGAGCAGGGGCGCCCGCTCATGGAACGACTGCGCCGCGACCATCCCGAATACAAGATTCTGCTCACGTTTTTCTCGCCCTCGGGCTATGAGGTCAGGAAAAACTACGAGGGTGCCGACATCGTCTGCTACCTGCCGCTCGACACCATCAGCAATGCCCGCCGGTTCCTGCGTGCGGTGCGGCCCGTGATGGCGTTTTTCATCAAGTACGAGTTCTGGTACAACTACCTGCATATTCTGAAGCATCGCGGCGTGCCCGTGTATAGCGTTTCGTCGATTTTCCGCCCGAATCAGGTCTTTTTCCGCTGGTACGGACGGCAATATGGCCGCGTTTTGAAGTGTTTCACGCATTTTTTCGTGCAAAACGAGGTCAGCAAATCGTTGCTCGCCACGCTCGGCATCCACGAGGTTACCGTTGTCGGCGACACGCGCTTCGACAGGGTGTTGCAGATTAAGGATGACGCTAAAAAGTTAGAAGAAGTAGAGTATTTTTGCCAATATAATATTGCTGACGACCCAGATGACGATTTGATTTTTGCCTATGCCGGTTATACACCTCCACAAGGGGTGTTCGTCGCAGGCTCCTCGTGGCCGCCCGACGAAGACATTTTTATCCGATATTTCCGCGAAAAGCGACTTTTTGGCTACGGAAAATGGAAAATGATTATCGCACCGCACGTCATCGACGAAGACCATTTGCAGCAAATTGAGCAGAAACTTGAGGGCCTGAAGGTGGTTCGATTCACGAAGTACGATTGTCGCAAATTTGAATCGGCCGACGTGCTCATCATCGACTGCTTCGGCCTGCTTTCGTCGATTTACCGCTACGCCACGGTCTGTTACGTCGGCGGAGGCTTCGGCGTGGGCATTCACAACGTGGTGGAGGCTGCCGTTTGGGGCAAGCCGGTGTTCTTCGGCCCCAACAACCAGCGTTTCCAGGAGGCACAGGATTTGAAAGCCTGTGGCGGAGGGCTTGAAATCGGCAGTTACGACGATTTTTCTTCAAAAATGGCCGATTTCATCGAGAATCCGCAGTCGATTCAGTCGCTTGGAGAGACTGCCGGAAATTACGTCAGCAGTCGCGCTGGCTCCGCTGACCTCATTTTCCAGCACTTAAAACTGTAGTTTTCAGCGCAGTTGCGCAATGGTGGCGCGGACGCGCTCGGCCGTGGTGACGAGGATAGTGTCTTCGTCGGCATCTTTCGCGCCCATATACACGTCGGGATTCGTGAAAACCATCTGGCTACGCTGCGGCTCGCGGGCCGAGAAATGAAACTCCGTGACGCCCGTCGCCTCTTGAATTTGGCGGATATTCCGCTCGTTTACGCCACAGCCGGCCAGAATCTTGATGCGTCCGGCGGCCTGTTCGTGCAGTTTTTTGAGCAGGGCGACACCCTCGAGAGCCGTCGGCTGCTGTCCTGACGTTAAAATCCGGTCGAAACCCTGCGAAATCAGTTCTTCCAACGCTTTTTCAGGCTGGGCGCAGCGGTCGAAAGCGCGGTGGAAGGTGACAGACAGGCCCTTAGAGGCTTCCAGCAATCGGGCGTTGGCGTCGGTGTCGAGCGAGCCGTCGGGGCGCAAGCAGCCGAAAACCACGCCGTCGGCACCCAACTCGCGGCAAATGCGGATGTCGTCGGCCATGCGCTCCAGTTCCAGTTTCGTGTAGAGGAAATCGCCGCCTCGCGGACGGATAATCACGTGAAGGCGAGTGGCCTTCAGACCCTGTGCCGCGCCCTCGTCGAGCACGCGCCGCGCCTGCTTGATTTCGCCATACGACGGCGTTGTTCCGCCCTCGGGAATGCCCGCGCAGAGTTCCACGCGGTCGGCACCGCCCAATTGCGCCGCCATGCAACTTTCCACGCCGTTGGCGCAGATTTCAAATTGGAATTTTTGCATAGAAAACCTATTTTTTAATCACTTTCGCCATGCGCCGCAATCCCTCCATGAGTCGGCTGCGCTGCGTGGCAATATTGATGCGGATGAATCCCTCGGAGCCGTACATCGTGCCGCTGTTCACCCAGACGTGACCCTCGTTGAGGAGTTTTTCGGTGAGCGCGTCGGCAGAAAGTCCGGTGGCCGCGATGTCAACCCACACGAGATAGGTGCCTTCGAGTTGGAAGACTCGCAGCGTGGGCAGGTTTTCGGCGAAAAACGCGCACAGCGCCTGATAGTTGCCCCAGAGATATTCGTTGAGCGCGTCAATCCAGTCTTCGCATTCGTTGTAGGCAGCCTCGACGGCGAGCGGCGCAAAGGGGTTGACGTCGCAAATCTCGTTGATGTTGATGGCGCGGTCGATGCGACGGCGCATTTCCGCGTCTTCACAGATGATGTTGGCCATCTGCAAACCAGCCGTGTTGAACGATTTCGAGGGCGAGCCGCAGGTGACGCAATTGGCCGAACACGCCCCGCTGACAGCGGCGAAGGGCGTAAATCGGTGGCCGGGCATGACGAGTTCGCAATGAATTTCGTCGCTGATGACGCGCACACCGTGGCGCACGCAAATGTCGTTCATGTGCTCCAGTTCCTCGCGTGTCCACACGCGTCCGGCAGGGTTGTGAGGGTTGCAAAGCAGGAAAACGGTCGTTTTCTCGTCGGCGCATTTCCGCTCGAAGTCGTCCCAGTCCACTTCGTAGGTGGGCGTGGGGGACTGCGTGGCGCGCAACGGAGAGATCGCCACTTCGCAGCCGTTGTTGCGGATAGAGGAGAAGAAGCAGTTATAGACGGGCGTCTGGATGAGCACGCGCTCGCCCGGCATGGTCAGTGCCTTGATGACGGCCGACACTGCCGGAACAACCCCTGTGGTATATTGAATCCACTCGCGCTGAATGGTCCACTGGTGGCGACGGCTGAACCATCGGACGACGGCGTCGTAATAGCTGTCTTGCACGATTGCATAGCCGAAAACACCGTGTTCAACGCGCTTTCGGAGTGCTTCGCGAATGGCTGGCGCGGCCTCGAAGTCCATGTCGGCTACCCACAGGGGGATGATGTCGTCGATTGTCGTTTCGTCCCATTTCACGCAATTCGACCCGCGTCGCTCTATGATTTTATCGAAATCGTATTTCATGGTTGGGTGTTGAATGTCGGGTGATGAAAACCTATTACCTATTACCTATAACCTTTAACCTATGACCTGACAGAAATCTGGCAATCGTTCGGCTGCCTGACGTTCTCGTCGATGGTCACAGACCCGATGGAATCGGCCAAAATTCGACCTGAAGTCGGATTTTTGATGTTTTCGATGTGGCCGCGAATGTCGGCATCGACGGTCGAATATTCAAACACGCGGTCGCAGGCGGCGTCGAAGGTGCAGTCTTCGAGCACGAGTCCATCGACGTAGCACAGCAGTTGCTCGCCGGCCAGATGGCAGCGCACGAGCCTGACATTTTTCGAGTGCCACGCCAGATATTCGCCATCGAGTTCCGAGTCGTAGATGGTCACGTTTTCGCACTCCCAAAACGAGTCTTTCGTCAGGATTTTCGCGTTGTGAACCTCCACGTTCTTGCAGTACTGGAAAACGTATTTCGAATCGCTCTCCAGCCCATCGACGTAGATGTTGTTCGAGAACATGAACGGATAGGTTCCGCCGTGCAGTTTCACGTTTTTGATTTTCAGGTTATCGACCTTCCAAAACGTCTCGTCGGCATCGCAAATCTTCACGTTTTCGAGTTCCACATTGCGCATCTCGCGGAAAAATTTCGGCCCGTCGATGCGGCAGTTCGTCATCACGAGGTCGTTGGTGTACCAGATGGCCGAGCGCGAGCCCATCGCGAAATAGCAGTTGTTGATGCGTGCGCCATCGACGTGCCACCACGGGTATTTCCCGTAGAATCGGCAGTCTTCGGCCTCGATGTTCTGACACTGTTTGATGCCCGACTCGCCGTCGGTAATCGTGATGCGCTCCAGTCGCAGGTCGTGCTGGGCGAAAAGCGGTCGTTCGCCGCCAAAGTCTTGATCTTTAATCAGTTGCATATCTTTTTAGTCGTTATTCGTTGCAAAAGCGGGTTGCGAAAATCGCAACCCACCCCCTTGTTCTCAAAAATCGGCAAAAATTTAGAGATTCGGATTGATTTTCGACCACTCGCTGATGGGCGGCACGATGCCCAGCGTGACAAGTTCGTCGCGCATCTTGCAGAGGTGCTCGTAGCTCTGGTCGAGCTTGGCGTTCTCCTCGGGCAGGCCCTGCGGCACCTCGAAGCGGGCACCGTTCTGGTCGAGCGTGGTCTTCATCGCCATCATGATGTGGTTGTACTTGTCGGTCTTCACGTAGGTGCCTACGGGGAAGCGGAAGGGCTCGCCGCCCATGGCCGAGCGAATCATCTCGACGCTGAGGTACGACGGGCTCTGGAACGACGAGCGGCCGCGCAGTTTGATGATGGCCGCGCCGCCCTGCGTCACGTCTTTCTTCATCTGCTCCCACTCCTCGGCGGGGAACTCGGCGGTGCCGATGATGTCGGTCAGTTTGCGGCCCTTGATGGTGACGTGGCTGCCGAAGACGGCCATCTGCTCGCCATGTCCGCCGTAAGTGGCGCAACCCTCGATTTCGCTCTGCTTCACGCCGAATTTCTTCGCCAAAGCCGATTGCAGGCGCGTCGTGTCGAGACCGGCGAGCGTCGTCACCTGACCGGGTTTCAGACCGCTGTAGAGCAGCGTCACCAGACCCGTGAGGTCGGCAGGGTTGAAGATGATGACCACGTGCTTCACGTCGGGGCAGTATTTCTGGATGTTTTTGCCCAGTTCCTCGGCGATTTTG
>JAFUVC010000179.1 GCA_017483785.1 Prevotella sp. | reverse complement strand
ATTTGTGTTCAAGTTTATAGAGGAAAGATACCAATTTTTCCATCAGGGAGAGAGGGATTTTCCCTCTTTCTCCTGAAAAAAACGTTTCTTCTCAGTTCCCTGTTATTTTCTCCAAAAGTTGCATTTCTTAATTGAACTTACATGGCGACACGCCAAATACTTGTTTTTAGCAGAAATAGGGGTGGAAGGATTGCACGAGCCTATCGGGAGGGCGATTTCTAAGAAACTTCGTCTTACTGCCCGACCGACTGCCTGTATTCCAGAAGTTTGTTTTGCAGGTCGGCGTAGGCGTCGGCATGCTTGTCGCACGCCTGCTGATGGAGCACCTGCGCCTCGAGCAGGTCGGCCATGCGGCAGGTTCCGGCGCGGTAGAAGTCGCGGTGCAGCCGCAGGTTCTCCTCGGCCTGCTCAATGCTTCGGTGGGCAATGGCGAGTTGCTGTTGCGCCTCCGCCACGTCGTTCCACGCCTTTTGCATACGGATGTTGAGCAGTTGGGCGTTGTCGTCGAGTTGCTCCCGGGCCTGCTGATGGGCCATTTTCTTGCGTTTGATGGCGTGGGAGCCGCCCCACCAGTCGGAAATGGGCACGCTGACGGTGGCAAAAAGCATGGCAAACGTGTGGTTTTTGTCGAGAAGGTTGTGGTAGTTATAGCCTGCGCCGACGGCCACAGAAGGGAGATTTTTCCCGATTTCCATCTTGTGTTGCAGTTTCGTGGCCTCGACTTGCTTGCTCAGCAGTTGGTATTCGGGCGTGAGCCTTATTCCGTTTGCCGCGCTGGGCGAGGGGAGCGACAGGTCGGCCTGGCTCATGTCGGGCACGACGATGTCGAAATCATAGCGATTTTCCACCGGCGCGAGCCCGGCATACTGCCCAAGCAGTTGTTTCACGATGAAAATGCCGTTTTGCAGTTTCAGTTTCTGGCTTTCCACCTCGTTTTGGCGCAGTTCCACCTGTAGGAGGTCGTTGCGCAGGGCCACTCCGGCCTTCACGGCCACGTCCACGTCCTTGTGGATATCGGCCAGCAAGGCTTCCACGGCCTCGATGGTCTTCTGCTTCTCCTTCAGCGTGGCGATTTGCCAGAAATATTGCTCGGCCGTCTTTTTCACCTCGTTTTCAGACAGTTGCAGTTGCAGTTGGCTGACGTCTTCGCCCACCTTGGCCAGTTTGTTTCCGTTGATGATCTGCCCTCCGGCAAAAATCGGCTGCACGGCGGTGAGCCCTGCGACGGTGCCGTTTTTCATCATCGAAATGCTGACGGGACTGGCCAGTGCCGCCAGTGCCTCGACGGGAATCATCTGCGCCAGACCGGCCGCCATTTCCGGCGAAATCAGTTCCGAGGGGTTGACGGTCGTCGCCGCCATGCCCTTGTTGGCATTGAAGACGAGCCCCGTGCCGCTGACGTTCGGAAAATACTTCGTGAAAGCCTCCTTGCGCTGCTGACGGGCGGCGTCGATGCCGTAGCGCGCATTGCGAACGGCCATGTTGTTCTGGCGGGCAGAGTCGAGAATCTGTGCCAGACTATAGGTCTTTTGAGCCGCGACAATCGTGCAGCAAACCGAACAAAAGAGAATTGCCAATAACTTTTTCATCGTTTCAATTTTTCACTTTTTAAACTTACCTTCCAATAAACGACCGGCAGCATCGTCACCACCATGATGAGCGAGCCGATGCCTCCGGCAAAAATCGTGACGCCCACAGGCATCCAGAACGACGACTGCGCGATAATCATCGGCACCACGCCGACGGCCGTCGTGGCCGTCGTGAGGAAAATCGGCACCATGCGGCGCTTTCCGGCCTCGTAGGCGGCCTGCCGCACGGCTTCGTTATAGGCTTTGCAGTCGGTGGTCCAGTCGCCGTGCTCCGCCACATATTTCTTAATCAGGTCGATGGCATGCTCGAAAATCAGGATTTCGTTGCGCATAATCATTCCCATGAGCGTAATCAGACCGAAAATCGACGTCAGTCCGAGCGCGCGGTTCATCAGTCCGAGGCCGATGAGCGCACCGGGAATCATCAGCCCGAGGGCAGCCATGCAGACCGTGGTGATGCCGTATTTCTTGAAGTTGAAAAGCAGGAAGAAGAACACGATAATCATGGCGATGACGATGCCGCCGATGATTTGCGGCATGGCCTCGTCGCCGTATTCGATTTCGCCGCCCACCTCGCAACGGACGCCCTCGGGCAGCAGGATTTCATGCTGCATGATGTCGGCGATGTGCTTTTCGACGGGACTCGTATAGACACCCTGCGCAAACTGCGCCGTCACGGTGATGCAGCGCTCGCCGCCGCGATGCACGATGCGGCTTTCGCTCCACTGCGGCCCTACTTTGGCAATCTGGCGCAAGGGAACGGTGGTGTTGTTCTCGTTGAGGGCTGCCGAAACCATCGTTGCAGGCGATGCGATGCCCATGTTTTCGATGTCGGAGAAGGTGAGGTCGCCATCGTCCTTGACGATGATGGGCAGTTCGTAGTTGTCTTCCCAGATTTGGCCCACTTTCAGGTCGCTCGTCGTGGCACTCAGGGCCAGCGCCGCCGTGGTTCGCGTCAGGCCGAGTTGTGCGCTGCTGACGGGGTCGAGTTCCACGCTGATGATGGGCGAGGGCTGGAAATAGTCGGTGTGGACCCACTCCAGTTCGGGCATCTGGCGCATACGGTCCATCAGCCGCTCGGCCACGATGTGGAGCGAGTCGAGGTTGTCGCCGTAGAAGCGGTATTCCAGTTCGTTCACCTCGAGATAGTCGAGCCGCTTGAACTTCACGTAGGCGTTGGGGAAAGCCTCGCTCAGACGGGGCTGATAGGCGGCCAGAAGGTCGAGCGTGGCCTTGTCGGACTTGGTGTTCACGATGAACTGCGCATAGTTTCGTCCGGCCATCTGCGGCGCGTAAGCGTCCATGAATCGGGGCGACGAACAGCCGATGAAGCCCGTGATTCCCGTGATTCGCTCGTCGCTTTGGAGGGCGTGGCGCACGGAGTCGGCAATCACCTCCGTTTCCTGCAAGCCCCTGCCCTCGGGCAGGAAGATTTCCACGGCAAACTGGTCGCGGTCGGCGTAGGGAAACAGGCGGATTTTCAGCGTGGGCGCGATGAGCGACGAGAGCAGGATGAGGCCGATGCCGCCGCCAATCGTCAGCCAGGGATGGCAGAACGTCCAGTCGAGCACGCGGTTATAGGTCGTCTGCACCCATTTCGTGATGGCGTTTCCGCCCGTGGTGACCTTTCCGGGCTTGATGATGAGCACTTCGAGGAAGGGAATGACCGTCACGGCCAGAATCAGCGACACCATCAGGTTAATCGTAATCGTGATGGGGAAATCGACCAGCGCGTCGTGGAACATGCCCTTCATCGTCAGCAGGAAGGGGTAGAAAATGGCGCAGATGCAGATGGTGGCGAGCATCATCGGCATGAAATACTGCTTGGCCGAGTCGATGGCGGCGCGCTTCGGTTCGTAGCCTTTCCCGAGATATTCCAGATAGCCGTCGATGACGACGATGGAGTTATCGACAATCATGCCCAAGACGACAATCAGCGCCGCCAGCGTGACAATGTTCAGTTCGATGCCCGCCATGTACATGATGGCCACGCTCACAAACGTGCTCAGCGGGATGGTGATGGCCGCCACGATGGCCGAGCGAAGCGGAAACAGCACCATCATCACGAGGATGATGACGGCCATCGAGATGAGCAGGTCGCGCAGGAACGAACTGACGCTCATCGCCACCACTTTCGGCTTGTCGGCGATGCGCGTGATGTTCACGTCGTCGGGCAGGTAGTTCTGGCGGAAGTCGTCGAGCACTTCGTCCACCTCCTTGCCGTAGTCCACCACATTGTTGCCAGGTGTCATCTCCATCGACAGCAGCACGCAGGGATTTCCGTCCTGCTCGATGCGCGAGGCCCGAGGGTCGTATTCGCGCACCACGCGGGCCACGTCGCGCACGCGCACCATTTTCCCCGACACGGGGTCGCTGAAGATGATTTGGTTGGCGATTTCCTCCTCGCTGTTTTCCGTCGGTTCAATGTGGATGGGAATTTGCTGGTCGTCGTCGCTGATGCTGCCGCTCATGGTGGTGATTTCCTGCGCCTGCAGTCGGCTGAAGAGCATCTGCTGGCCGATGCCGTAGGCTTGCAGCCGCAGTCTGTCAACATAGAGCGAAATCTGCTCTTTCTGCTCGCCAAACATCTTCACGTTGGCCACCGAGGGAATGCGACGCAGCCGGTCGCTGAGGTCGTCGCTGTATTGCTTCAGTTCGCGATAGTTGCGCTCGCCGCTCTCAATGGCGATGAGCAGGGCGCTGGTGTTGCCGAAGTCGTCGTTGACCACAATGGCCAGCACGCCCGACGGCAACTGCGGCTTGAACGCGTTCAGGCCGTGCTTGATTTTCGACCAGACTTCGTCTTTGTCGTTCACGTTGTCGTTCAACTTCACCATGACGATGCACATGCCGTTTTGCGACGTCGTCGTGGTTTTCGCGCGGTTCACCTCGCCGTATGTAAAAAGGTAGCGCTCCAGCGGTCGCGCCACTTGCTGCTCGATTTCCTCGGTTGTCGCCCCGGGATAGACCGCCACGACCACGCCCTGCCTGATGGTGGCGTGGGGGAACTCGTCTTTCGGCATTACATACATGCCGAAAATGCCCATCACAAACAAGATGACGATAATCAGCAGCGAGATGGAATAATGCTCCAGCGGCCAGCGGAGCCAAGACATTTTCTCTTTCATCATTGTCAATTAATAGATGACTTTCGTTCCTTCACTCAGTTTCTGATAGCCCTCGATGACGATTCGCTGCCCGTGGCCGATGCCGTTGGCGACGGAAACGCGGTTGCCCAGCGTCTCGCCGATGCTGACGGGCGTGCGGTGGGCCGTGCTGTCGCTGCTGACAGTCCAGACGAAAAGGCTGCCGTCGGCCTTGCGCTGCACGGCGGTGACGGGAATCGTAGCCGAAGTCTCTGCCGACGGGCCTGAAAGCGCGTCGAACCGCACCGAGGCGACCATGCCCGGCAGCAGTTTCCGGTCGCCGTTGGCCACGTTGATGCGCACGTCGTAGGTGTGCGTCATGGCGTCGGCAACGACACCTTTCTCAATCCGTCCGCCGTGATAATTGCGGTTGATGGCCTCGACGTGGATGGCCGACGGCGTTTGCGGGCGGATGGCGTTGACCTCCGTTTCGGGAACAGCCACTTTCACCTTCACGCTGCTGATGTCGAGAATGCTCACCACGGCCTGCGAGGGCAGGGCGGTCTCGCCTGCGCCCACCATCTTCCGCCCGATGATGCCGCTGACAGGTGCCACGAGGCGGCAGTCGGCCAGATTTTTCTTCGCCACCTCCAACTGCGACTTCGCCTGCGCCACCTTGCTCTGGATTTCCACCCACTGCACCTCGGGCAGCGAGCCGTTGTCGTGGAGCATCTGGAATCGTTGCAGGGCATCGTTGGCCTGCGCCATCTGCGCCTCGGCACCGCTAAGCAGGTTTCGGGCCTGTGTGTTGTCCATCTCGGCAATGAGTTGGCCGCGACTCACGGCCTGTCCCTCGCTCACCAGCACGCGCTTCACCACGCCCATGCCCGTGAAACTGACGGCCGTGGATTGTCGCTCCTCCACCGTGCCCACATAGGTCTGTCCGCTTGCGCCGGCAGTGGTCGAAACCACTTCAACCTTCACTCTCGTCGGAGCCTTCACGTCGGCTCCCTTTTTCTCGCTGCAACTGCATACGACCGCAAGGGTCAGCAGTCCGAAAATACTTTTTTTCATGCTTTGTACGTTGATTTTGGGTGCAAAAATAGCAGAAATTTCTTTATTTTTCATGTTCTATTTTGCTTTAACAATGCTATATTTTACCTTGCGAGGCAAAATCTACCTAAAAATATCCGAAATCGAACACATTTTTTCGTGGGAAATGCTTATTTTTGCATCAAAATTTGACGAAAATGCTACAACAGGAAGAAATTACCCTTCAAACCCTTACCGACAACGAGGCCATCAACGTCGGCTATTTCGACAACGACATCGTGGTGGTCGATAGCATTCAGAAATTCGCCGAGGTCAGCGCAGCCCGCGTGTCGATGAGTGCCATTGCCATCTGCACTTGCGGACGCGTGCAGGGGCTGATGAACGGCCAGCAAATCGAACTCCGCCAGAACCAAGTGGCGGTGATTCCGGCCAATGTGATGATTACCGACCTCATGATTAGCCCCGATTTCAACCTGAAAGCGCTCTTTTTCACCACGCAGATTCTGCAGAGTTTTCTCCGCGAAAAAATGAGCGTCTGGAACGAGGTGATGTACATCCGCCGGATTCACATCCTCATCCTTGCCGAGGACGACATGCTCTTCTACACCCATTTCTACGAAATGCTCCGGCTCTGCGTGGAGCGCGGAAAAGACCGCCCGTTCCACACCGAAATCGTGCAGTCGCTCATCCGCAGTGCCATGCTCGGGCTGTGTGGCGCCATGAAGATGCTGCTGCCCGACAATCCCGCCACGTTCAAGACGGGAAATGCCGACAATTATTTTCAGCGTTTCCTCAATCTCATCAGCCAGAGCGAGGTGAAGTATCGCACGGTGAAGTCCTACGCCGACGAACTCTGCATTTCGCCGAAATACCTCTCCGTTATCTGCAAGAAACACTCGGGAAAAACGGCCAATGAGTGGATTACCGAGCACGTCATGGAAGACATCCGCTATCATCTTCGCCAGACCGACCTGAGCGTGAAGCAGGTGTGCGACCGGCTCGGCTTTGCCAATCCGTCGTTTTTCGGAAAATACGTCAAGGAGCATTTCGGCACGACGCCCACGCAACTCAGGCTGAGGGCGTAGGCGTCGTGAAGATGTCAAAAATGTGTCTTCTTCTGGCTATTTCTGCAAATTCTGCTTGAAAAACGCCTCCATTTTGTCGTAGGGAATCACGCCAGCCTTGTCGTCGTAGAGGTCCACGTGCGAGGCGCCGCCGATAATCAAAAGTTCTTTGTTTCCTTCAACGGCGCTCTGACCCTCGACCTTCTTGCCCGTCATTCGCTCGAAAGCGTACTCCGAGAAGTAGCGCGAGTGGGCTTTTTCGCCGTGAATGAGCAGCACGGGGCTCTCAATCTCCTGCGCCCAGGCCAGCAGCGGCTGGTTCATGAACGACTGGCAGCCGATGACGTTCCAGCCGTCGTT
>JAFUVC010000178.1 GCA_017483785.1 Prevotella sp. | reverse complement strand
GACAACTATACAGAAGAGCAAATTAAACAAATACAGTATAAAATCAATGCAAGACCAAGAAAAAAACTCGGATTCAAGGCTCCGGTTCAGACTTTTTTCATACCTTTGCAGACGTAGTTGCATTTTGGAGTTGAATCTTCGGTTATGAAAAAAAATTGAAATAAGCGTTTCTTTATGAAAAATATTCATATAGCAATACATTTTAACATTAAAGGCCGTCAGGCGGCAAAACTCATCTTCCGCGAAGATTAGGTAAACTTTTTCGCAGTTTTTAGCCGGATTTTGCCGAAAAAAACGTACCTTTGCAAGCGATAAACATTGAGAACATGAACCTCCCACTTTTCATAGCACGGCGAATCTACCGCAAGAGCGACGGCCAGCGCATGGTGTCGAAGCCGGCCATCCGCATCGCCACGGCCGGTGTGGCCATCGGACTGGCGGTGATGATTGTGTCGGTGAGCGTGGTTTTCGGCTTCAAGCACACGATTCGCGACAAGGTGGTGGGGTTCGGAAGCCATCTGCAAGTGGGAGAATTCATGACGCTGCAAGGCGTAGACCAGCGGCCCGTGCAGATGAACGACTCGATGATGGCAGAACTGCGCTCGGCCACAGGCGTGAAGCACGTGCAGCGATTCGCCATGCGACAGGGCATCCTGAAAACCGACGACGACTTCCTCGGCGTGCTCTTCAAGGGTGTCGGGCCGGAATTTGACTCGACTTTCATCCATCAGAACATGGTTGAGGGCGCGATTCCGGCGTTTTCCGACTCGGCGTCGACCAACCAACTGCTGATTTCAAAATCGATGGCCGACAAACTGCGACTGAAGTGCGACGACCGCATTTTCGCCTATTTCATCGGAAACGAGGGCGTCAGGGCGCGGCGGTTCACGGTCGGCGGCATCTACCAGACCAACCTTTCGCAATACGACGACGCCATCTGCTACATCGACCTCTACACCGCCGTGAAACTCAACGGATGGCAGCCCGACCAAGTGACGGGCGCGGAAGTGACCGTCGGCGATTTCTCGCGAATCTACGAAACCGAAGACATATATATAAATATGGTGAACCGCCAGACCGACGGCTATGGCGAAACCTACTCCACGAAAACCATCCAGGAACTGAATCCGCAGATATTCTCGTGGCTCGAACTGCTCGACCTGAACGTGTGGATCATCCTCGCACTGATGATGGCCGTGGCCGGAGTGACGATGATCAGCGGACTGCTCATCATCATTCTCGAGCGCACCAGCATGATTGGCATCCTGAAGTCGCTCGGCGCGCGCAACAAGACCATCCGCCGCACATTCCTCTGGTTTGCCGTGTTCATGATTGGTCGCGGACTGCTCTTCGGCAACATCCTCGGCGTCGGGCTCATTGCCCTGCAACATTTCACCGGACTCGTGAAACTCGACCCGGCCACCTACTACGTCAGCACCGTGCCCGTGGAATTGAACATTCCGCTCATCATTCTGCTCAACATCGCCACGCTGCTCATCAGCACCTTCATTTTAATCGCTCCAAGTTACCTGATTTCCTATATTCAACCCGCAAAATCGATGCGTTACGAATAAAATATTCATATTTTCTTAAAAAATTGCACAAAAAGTTTTGGAATGAGCAAAAAAGTTCGTACCTTTGCACAGAATTCTTAAAATTGTGCAATGGAAACTTATACAAGCTTCAATTCATATATTGAAAAAAGTATCATTGAGAATTGGGATCAAGATGCCCTGACAGACTATCAGGGAGCCACGCTACAATACCATGACGTGGCCCGCGTCATTGAAAAACTACATATCGTTTTTGAACATAGCGGTATCGAAAAAGGCGACAAGATTGCCCTCTGCGGACGAAACAGTTCGCATTGGGGCGTGACTTTCCTCGCCACGCTCACCTACGGAGCCGTCGTCGTGCCGATTCTGCACGAATTCACGCCCGACCAAGTGTATAACATCGTCAACCACTCCGAGGCCAAACTGCTGTTTGTGGGCGACGTGGTGGCCCCCACCCTCGACGCAGAGGCCATGCCGGCACTCGAGGCCATCGTCTATCTGCCCGACTTCTCGCTGCTGCTGTCGCGAAGCGAGCGCATCACCTTCGCCCGCGAGCACCTGAACCAACTTTTCGGCGAAAAATTCCCAAAATATTTCCGCAAGGAGCACGTCAACTACCACAAAGACGAGGCCGAGGAACTGGCCCTGCTCAACTACACCAGCGGCACCACAGGCTTCTCGAAAGGCGTCATGCTGCCCTATCGCGCCCTGTGGGGCAATCTCGACTTCGCCCTCACGAAGTTAGGCCCGAGCGTGAAGACCGGCACAAACATGGTCTCCATCCTGCCGATGGCCCACATGTACGGACTCGCCTTCGAGTTCATCTTCCCCATCTGCCACGGCATTCACATCTACTTCCTGACCCGACTGCCCAGCCCGACGCTCATTGCGCAGGCCTACGCCGAGATTCAGCCCTCGCTCGTCATCGCCGTGCCGATGATTGTCGAGAAAATCATCCGCAAAAAAGTGTTCCCGAAGATTCAGAACAACCTGATGCGGCTGCTGCTGAACATGCCCGTGGTGAACAAGAAAGTGAAGCAGATGATTTGCGAACAGGTCTATAACGCCTTCGGCGGCAAGGCCTACGAAATCATCGTCGGCGGCGCAGCCCTGAACCAAGAAGTGGAAGACTTCCTGAAGAGCATCGAATTCCCGTTCACCGTAGGCTACGGCGCCACAGAATGCGCCCCGCTCATCAGTTACCGCGACCACAAGGAATTCGTTGCGAAATCGTGCGGAAAAGCCATCTACAACATGGAAACAAAGGTGCAAAGCCCCGACCCCGAGAACATTCCGGGCGAAATTCTGGCGCGAGGCACCAACGTCATGCTCGGCTACTACAAAAACGAGGAAGCCACCGCCCAAGCCCTCGACAAAGACGGCTGGTACCACACGGGCGACCTCGGGCTCATCGACGCCGAGGGCAACATCTTCATCAAAGGCCGCTCGAAAAACATGCTGCTCAGCGCCAACGGACAGAACATCTATCCCGAGGAAATCGAAGATAAACTCAACTCCATGACCATGGTCAGCGAGAGCATCGTCGTGCAGAAAGACGACCGCCTCGTGGCACTCGTCTATCCCGACATGGACGAAGCCGCCAACCTCGGGTTCACCGACGAAGACCTCGAGAACATCATGGAGCAGAACCGGCAGAACCTGAACGCGCAACTGCCGCCGTTCTCGAAGATTTCCGCCTTCAAACTGCGCAAAGAAGAGTTTGAGAAGACGCCCAAGAAGAGCATCAAACGATATTTATACCAAAACTCCATCTAAGACAATACCATGACCGCAATACCGAGTTTCAACGAATTGATTGAGAAGAGCATCATCGAGCACTGGGACCGAGATGCACTGACAGACTATAAGAGCGCTACGCTGCAATACCACGACGTGGCTCGAAAAATCGAGAAACTGCACATCATGTTCGAGAACAGCGGCGTCGTCAAAGGCGACAAAATCGCCCTCTGCGGACGCAACTCCGCCAACTGGGCCGCCGCCTACCTCGCCACGCTTACCTACGGAGCCGTGGCCGTGCCCATTCTCAACGAATTCACCCCCGACCAGATTCACAACATCGTCAACCACAGCGACGCCAAGTTGCTCTTCGTCGGCGACGTGGTCTCCACGGTCATCGATGCCACGAAAATGCCCAACCTCGAAGGCATCATCAACATTCCCGACTACTCGCTCTTCGTCTCGCGAACCGACAAACTCACCTACGCCCGCGAGCATCTGAACGAGATTTTCGGCAAGAAATACCCGAAATTCTTCCGCAAGGAGCACGTCCATTACTATCGCGAGGAAAGCCCCGACCAACTGGCCCTCATCAACTACACCAGCGGCACCACAGGCTTCTCGAAAGGCGTCATGATTCCCTATCGCGCCCTGTGGAGCAACTACGACTTCGCCTGCGAAGTGATGGGCAAGAACCTCGAAGGCCGAGGCGACAACTTCATCAGCATCCTGCCGCTGGCCCACATGTACGGCATGGCCTTTGAATTCATCTACGAAATTCTGAGCGGCCGCCACATCTTCTTCCTCACCCGCGTGCCCAGCCCCAGCATCATCGCACAGGCCTTCGCCGACATCAAGCCGGCCATCATCATCGCCGTGCCGCTCGTCATCGAGAAAATCGTCAAGAAAAAAGTATTCCCGAAAATACAGAACAGCCGCATGAAACTGCTGCTGAACATGCCCGTCGTCAACAAGAAAGTGAACGAGAGAATCCGCCAAGAGGTGGTCAACGCCTTCGGCGGCCAGTTCTACGAGATTATCGTCGGCGGAGCAGCCTTCAACCAAGAAGTAGAAGCCTTCCTGAAGCGCATCAACTTCCCCTACACCGTCGGCTACGGCGCCACCGAGTGCGCCCCGATTATCTGCTACGCGCCGTGGGACGAGTTCGTGGCAGGCTCGTGCGGAAAAGCCGCCCTGCACATGGAAGTCAAAATCGACAGCCCCGACCCGCAGCACATTCCGGGCGAAATCCTCGCCCGCGGCCTCAACGTCATGCTCGGCTACTACAAAAACGAGGAAGCCACGCGCCAAACCCTCGACTCCGAGGGCTGGTACCACACGGGCGACCTCGGCCTGATGGACGCCGACGGCAACGTCTTCATCAAGGGACGCTCGAAAAACATGCTGCTCGGCAGCAACGGCCAGAACATCTACCCCGAGGAAATCGAAGACAAACTCAACTCGATGGCCATGGTCGTCGAGAGCGTCGTCATTCAGGAAGAGGAAAAACTCGTCGGACTGGTCTATCCCGACTACGACGAAGCCAAGAACATGGGATTAAGCCGCGAAGACCTCGAAAAAATCATGGAGGAAAACCGCGTGGAACTCAACAACATCCTGCCGCAATACTCCAAAATCGCCGCCATCAGGCTGCAAGAAGAAGAATTCGAGAAAACGCCGAAAAAAAGCATCAAACGCTATCTCTACCAGTAAAACCGGGTAAAAAATCGGCCAATTTCGAGCGATTTAAAGGTTTTTAACTTAACGTCAAGGCCATTTTTTGGCCAATAAGTTTGTTATTGTCATTTTTTTTTGCTTACTTTGCAGAAACTATAAATAATAACTTAATCAGACGTTATTTATGAAAACAACAGAAACAGCGAATCTCTGTGGTCTGAAACGCGAAGACTTCCAGACCACTGTCAACGGCAAGCAAACTGATCTTTACATTCTGAAGAACAGTCAGGGTAACGAAGTTGCCATCACAAACTACGGCGGAGCACTCGTCGCCATTATGGTTCCCGACCGCGACGGCAACCACGCCAACGTCATTCAAGGACACGATAACATCCAAGACGTTATCAACAGCCCCGAGCCCTATCTTTCCACCCTCATCGGACGCTACGGAAACCGCATCGCGAAGGGCAAGTTCCAACTCAACGGAAAGCAATACGAACTGGCCATCAACAACGGCCCCAACTCGCTCCACGGCGGCGCGAAGGGCTGGAACGCCAAAGTGTGGGACGCACTTCAGATGAACGACAAGACGCTCGTGCTGAAATACGTCAGCCCCTACGGCGAAGAAGGCTACACCGGCGAAATGAAAGTGACCGTGGTCTATACGTTCACCGACGAGAATGAACTCGTCATCGAATACATGGCGCAGACCAACAAAAAGACCATTCTCAACCTCACCAGCCACGGATTCTTCTCGCTACAGGGCATTGCCGACCCCACTCCGGCCATCGACGACCAAATCTGCCAGATCAACGCCGACTACTACCTGCCCATCGACGACACGTCGATTCCGACAGGCGAAATCCGCTTCGTAAAAGGCACTCCGTTCGACTTCCGCGAGCCGAAAGCCGTCGGGAAAGACATCGACGCCGACGACGAGCAGATTAAAAACGGCGCAGGCTACGACCACTGCTTCGTGCTCAACAAGCGCGAAGAAGGCGAACTCAGCTTTGCCGCACGGCTCGTGGAGCCCAAGAGCGGCCGCACGATGGAAGTCTTCACCACCGAGCCCGGCGTGCAAATCTACTCCGACAACTGGGCCGACGGCTTCAAAGGCAGCCACGGCGCAACCGTCCCCCGCCGCTCGGCCATCTGCTTCGAGTGCCAGCACTTCCCCGACACGCCCAACCACCCCTACTTCCCGTCGGTGGTGCTGCGTCCGGGCGAGGAATACAAGCAGAAAACCATCTACAAGTTCGGCGTAGAATGACATCACGCCCCCCGTACAAGACAAAATTTTTACTTTATAATTTATCATCTTAAATTCTAAAACGCTTATGGACATTGAATTCGTAAGAAGTCGCTTCATCAAGCACTTCGATGGAAAAACCGGTAACATCTATGCATCACCGGGTCGTATCAACCTCATCGGCGAACACACCGACTACAACGGAGGTTTCGTATTCCCAGGCGCCATCGACAAGGGTATCATGGCCGAAATGCGTCCCAACGGGACGGAGAGCACCATTCGTGCCTACTCCATCGACCTGAAAGACCGCGTCGATTTTGATTTCCACGACAGTCAGGGCCCGCGCGCCTCGTGGGCACGCTACATCTACGGCATCACACTCGAAATGGAGAAACTCGGCGTACCCGTGAAGGGCTACAACATTGCCTTCGCAGGCGACGTTCCCCTCGGAGCAGGCATGTCGTCGAGCGCCGCCATGGAAAGCTGCTTCGCCTGCGGCCTGAACGACCTCTTCGGCGACAACAAGGTTTCCAAGTGGGACATGGTGCTGGCCGGACAAGCCACTGAGCACAACTACGTGGGCGTGAAATGCGGAATCATGGACCAGTTCGCCAGCGTCTTCGGACAGGCCGGCAAACTGATGCGCCTCGACTGCCGCTCGCGCGAGTTCGAATACTTCCCCTTCAACCCCGAAGGCTACAAACTCGTGCTGCTGAACTCGTGCGTGAAACATGAACTCGTGGGCTCGCCCTACAACGACCGCCGCAACTCGTGCGAAAACGTCGTGAAGCACATCGCCGCCAAGCATCCCGAAGGCAAGTTCGAGACGCTGCGCGACTGCACATGGGAGCAACTCGAGGAAGTTCGTGCCGAAGTTGGTGAGGAAGACTACACCCGCGCCCATTTCGTGCTCGGCGAGAAAGACCGCGTGCTCGCAGTCTGCGACGCCCTCGTGGCCGGCGACTACGAAACCGTGGGAAAGAAGATGTATGAGACGCACGAAGGACTGTCGAAGGAATACGAAGTGAGCTGCGAAGAACTCGACTTCCTCAACGACGTGGCCAAGGAATGCGGCGTGACAGGTTCGCGCATCATGGGCGGCGGCTTCGGAGGCTGCACCATCAACCTCGTCAAGGACGAACTCTACGACTCGTTCATCGAGACGGCTCAGAAGAAGTATTTCGAGAAGTACAACAAACTCCCGAAAGTCTATGACGTTGTCATCAGCGACGGCTCGCG
>JAFUVC010000177.1 GCA_017483785.1 Prevotella sp. | reverse complement strand
CAACGACGACATCGGCATCGTGAACAACATCACGAGCATCATCTCGAAAGAGGAGAAAATCATGATGCGCTCCATCAACATCGACTCGCACGACGGCCTGTTCAACGGCCACTTGACGGTGATGGTCGATGACACGTCGCGCATGGAGGCGCTCATCAAGAAAATCCGCACGGTGAAGGGCATTAAATCGGTAACGAGAATGTAAAACAATTTGACAATTTTACTATTTTACGATTTGACGTATTTTTTTATGAAGAAGTTTTTGATAGTTTTGACGATGCTTTGCGCCATGCTGCAAGCGGCTGACGCTCAGCAATATACGGCGAAAGACAGCACGAAGGTGATGGAACTTTTCGCCGCTGCCCGACAGCAAAAATCAGACACGAACTGGATGGTTTTCTTCGGGCGGAAACTCTGCGGAGTGCCCTATGTTGCCAAAACGCTCGAGAAAAACCGCGAAGAGCAGTTGGTCGTCAACCTGCGGCAACTCGACTGCACCACGCTTGTGGAAACCGTGCTCGCGCTTACGCTCTGCATGAAAAACAACACGCCCGACTTCGCCCACTACTGCCGTTTTCTCCAGAAAATACGCTATCGCGACGGCATCGTCTCCTACCCCGACCGACTGCACTATTTTTCCGACTGGATTGACGACAACACCCGGCTCGGATTTGTCAAGGAGGCGGTGCTGCCCAAGCAGATTCCCACGGCCAAGCAGACCCTGAAAATCGACTATATGTCGAAACACGTCGAGCAATATCCCATGCTCGTCGCCCATCCCGAATGGATTCAGAAAATTGCCGAAAGCGAGCAGCGGCTGACGGGCGAACCCCACCTCTACATCCCCAAAAACCAGATTGCCAACAGCAAAATTTTCCGCGAAACCATTCACGACGGCGACATTCTCGCCATCACAACGAGCAAAAAAGGCCTCGACACGTCGCACATCGGCATCGCCGTCTGGCACGACGACGGACTCCACCTGCTCAACGCGTCGATGGTTCGCAAAAAAGTGGTTGAAGAGCCCATGACGCTGAGACAATACATGCAGAAACACCCCTCGCAGACGGGAATCCGCGTCATTCACGTTCGCTGAGGGCGTCTAATCCTTCCGTTTTCCGAAATTATAGCCGAAATAAATGTTCAGATGGCCGAAAAGGCTTCTGGTGGAAAACTGGCTTTTCCGATAGTTATAGGTGTGGAAAATCAGGCTTGAGCCGGCAAACCAGCGCGTGTTGTTCCATACGATTCCGAAGCGCCCCACTCCGTCGAAATTGAAGTTGCGGAAAGAGAAGTCGCGCAGGCGGAAACCCTCGTGCTCCAAGTCGCCGACACTGCGTTTGTAGCCCAGGCCCACCGACAGCGAAGCCGCCGCAAGCCAGTTTTTCGCAAACACCCAGTTGTAGGCATATCCGCCGGAAACGGAAAAATCCGTGTAATAGACTTTCGCGGCGAGCATGGTGCTGTCCGTGAACATTTCGGCGTCGCTGCCCAGATATTCTTTAATCGTCTTGTTCAG
The DNA here is from genome assembly GCA_017483785.1 of Prevotella sp. Taxonomy (GTDB): domain Bacteria; phylum Bacteroidota; class Bacteroidia; order Bacteroidales; family Bacteroidaceae; genus Prevotella. Next base: position 1,669 of record JAFUVC010000177.1, on the reverse strand, counting down.
CGAAACGATGTCGAGGTCGAGCGTGTGTTTCGTGTAGCCAATGCCAATCAGGGGCGAGCCACAGCTGATTCGCTGGCAAGTGCTCTGGTTGAAGGCCGCCGGATAGGAAAATTTCTTGTGATTCAAGATATAATAGAGGTTAAAACCCTTCACACTCTCGCTAAATCCGCTGAATCGAACATTTTTGAATACATGTTTTTCGTCGTCTTCGCCCAGTTTGGCCAAGCGAATCTTATAATCGTTTCCCGCCTTTCTGTAGAAAAGGTCGATGCCGATTTGGTTGCTATACAGGCTGAAATCCCAATCTTGCTTATTATTTTTGTCGAAAAGATGGGCAATGTCGAACGTGTAGCCCAGAAAAATCCACCGCCAGCCGACATACGGCCCGACTCTGACGCTCGGCTCAGGCGACAGCACCAGTTCCTCGCCCGCCTTGGAGCGCAGGGTGTAAGACTCGTAGGTATTCGTGTTTTGGAGCATCACCGTGAAGTTGTAATGCTGCGGCTCGATATAATTCGTGTCGATTCGGCTGAAATCCTTCACGACCTCGACAATTTTCTTAAAAAACGAGACTTTCTCCGTCGCGATGCTGTCGTCTGCCATCGTTCCAAGGGCAGAAACACAGAGCAAAGTGAACAGCAGCAGCCTTTTCATATCGTTTAGAATTTTCCGAGGATTCTGTCCATCAGCCAATTGACGGGCGTGGCACTGACGCTGGTACACTGGCAGACGCCAAATCCCTGAAGGTTTTCCACGACATTGCGAATGAGCGGTTCCTGCACATATTCCGGGTTAGGCTCCTCGATGAGTACATCCCTGTTGTTGGTGATGAGGTGAATCGGGGCGTAGTTGAACACCGAGAACGACACTTTTCCGCTGTCGCCGACCACCTCGATGCGGTCTTCCTGGGCACTTTTGTGCCCCACGAAACACCACGACCCGCTGCCCACGAGCCCGTTTTCAAAGCAAAACGAGGCACTCACCGTGTCTTCCGCCTCGTAGATTCCGGCGCGATTCGTGCAATAGCCATGCGCCCGCACGATGATTCCGAAAAAGTCCTGAAGCAGGTCGAGATGATGCGCTGCGAGGTCGTAGAAATAGCCGCCGCCGGCAATCGTGGGGTTCAGTCGCCAAGGCAGCGCGTCGCCTTTCAGCGTGTCAACATCGCGCGGAGGAGTCGTAAAACGCACCTGAACATAGGCAACTCGGCCGATTTCGCCGTCGTCAATAATCTTCTTGACGCGCTTGAAATAAGGAAGGCTGCGCCGATAATAGGCCACGAAACAGGGAACGCCCGTTTCCTCGCTCACCCGATTGACGCGGACGCAATCTTCGTAGTTCGACGCCAGCGGCTTCTCGACATAGACGGGCTTTCCGGCTCGCATGGCCATGATGGCAAACGTGGCGTGGGAACTGGGCGGCGTGGCGATGTAAATCGCATTCACGTCGGGGTCGTCAACGAGTCGCTGGGCATCGGTGTACCATTTTTTTATGCCGTGACGCTCGGCGTAGGACGCCGCACGCTCGGCCGTCCGGCTCATCACCGCCACCACGCTCGACCCATTGATATTGTTGAACGCAGGGCCCGATTTCCTTTCGGCAACTTCGCCGCAGCCAATAAAGCCCCATCTGATTTGTTTCATGTCTTTTTCGTATTTATTTTGCAAAT
>JAFUVC010000176.1 GCA_017483785.1 Prevotella sp. | reverse complement strand
TGCAGAGAATGGCCTCTTGGTTCACGTTGCCGATGAGTTGGCGCAGGTCGTGGATGCCGAGGTCCTTCACGTTGATGCCGTCGATGAGCACTTCGCCCTTCTGCACGTCGTAGTAGCGCGGAATCAGATCGACCAAAGTCGATTTTCCAGAGCCCGACTGCCCCACGAGCGCGATGGTCTTGCCCTTCGGAATGACGAGATTTACATTTTTCAGCACCCATTGCTCGCCGTACCTGAAACTCACGTTGCGGAACTCAATCTGGTGCTCGAACGACGCGATGGCGACGGGATTTTCCCGCTCCTTGATGTTGTTTTCGGCCATCAGAATCTTGTCGATGCGCTCCATCGAGGCCAAGCCTTTCGGAATGTTGTAGCCGGCTTTCGAGAAGTCTTTCAGCGGGTTGATAATCGAGTAGAGAATCACCATGTAGTAGATGAAAACAGGGCCCGACAGCGTCTGGTTGTTGAGCACGAGCACGCCGCCAAACCACAACACCACGACAATCATCACCGTGCCGAGAAATTCCGACATCGGGTGCGCCATCGACTGACGTATGTTCACCCGCGTAATATCGTTGCGATAGGCCGAATTCACGCGATCGAAGCGGTTGTTCATCATCTCTTCGGCACAGAAAGCCTTGATGATTCGCAGTCCGCCGAGCGTCTCCTCCACCTGGCTCATCGTGTCGCTCCAGAGCGACTGCGCCTTCATGGAGTTTTGCTTCAGTTTACGGCCTACAAGCCCCATGAACCAGCCGAAAATGGGCACGAAAATGATGGTGAACAGCGTCAGTTGCCACGAAACGATAATCAGCGTGGCGAAGTAGACCAAGATGAGAATGGGGTTCTTGAACAGCATTTCGAGCGAGGCCATGATGGAATTCTCGATTTCCTGCACATCGCCGCTCATGCGTGCAATAATGTCGCCCTTGCGCTCCTCCGAGAAGAATCCTAAGGGCAGCGAATTGATTTTCTGGTAGAGTTGGTTGCGGATGTCGCGCACCACGCCCGTGCGAATCGGCACAATCGTGGCCGACGACAGGAAGTAGGCGCCCGTTTTCAGGAACGTCAGCACGGCCAAAACCACGCCGATGATGAGCAACGTGGTGGTGGCGCCCGTCTCGGCGATGAGCTGGTTGACGTAGTAGTTCATGTTGTTCATCGCCACCGTGTCGATGTGCTCCCAGTCCCACGCCATGAGCCGGGTAGCCTGCTCGCCGTCGCCCGTCTTGAAGAGGATGTTGAGCATCGGCACGAGCGACATGAACGAAAACACGTTGAGAAAGGCCGACAGGATGTTGAACACCACCGACAGCACCAAGTATTTTTTGTAGGGCGGCAGAAATCGCCTGAGTACGCTGAGGAATTCTTTCATAGGGCTTCTCCGAATAATGTGGCACTTGTGGAACCCGTGATTCTGACGCGCACGATTTCACTGACACGATGGTTTCCTTTGTCGAAAACCACCATTTTTCCTTGTTCCGTGCGACCGCAAAGTTGCTCTCGCGAGCGCTTCGAGAAGCCCTCCACGAGCACGTCGAACTCGCGACCTTCGTCTTTTTTGTTTTGCAGGGCCGAGGTCTCCGTTTGCAGTTGAATCAGTTCGTTCAACCGGCGGATTTTCTCGTCCTCGGGCACGTTGTCGGGCAGGTGTTTGGCCGCGTAGGTGCCCGGTCGCTCGGAATATTTGAACATAAAGGCCGAGTCGAACTGCACTTCGCGCATGAGCGAGAGTGTCTGTTGGTGGTCTTCCTCCGTTTCAGAGTGGTAGCCCACGAAAACGTCGGTCGTGAGGCCGCAGTCGGGAACGATGCGGCGGATGGCTGCCACGCGGTCGAGATACCACTCGCGCGTGTACTTGCGGTTCATCAGTTTCAAAATCCGGTCAGAACCCGACTGCACCGGCAGGTGAATCTGCTTGCAGACGTTGGGTTCCTCGGCAATCACGCGGAGCGTTTCGTCGCTCATGTCCTTCGGATGGCTCGTGGTGAAGCGGATGCGCATGTCGGGAACCTCCCGTGCCACCATTCTCAGCAGTTCGGGGAAGAGAATCTCGCACCACCGATACGAATTCACGTTCTGTCCGAGCAGCGTCACCTCCTTGAATCCGCGCTCCTGAAGGTCTTTCACCTCGCGGAGGATGCTCTCCACGTCGCGACTGCGCTCGCGGCCTCGCGTGTAGGGCACGATGCAGTAGTGGCAGAAGTTGTTGCAGCCGCGCATGATGCTCACAAAGCCCGAAATCCGGTTGCCCGCGATGCGCTGCGGCACGATGTCGCGATAGGTTTCCGTGGTGGAAAGTTCGATGTCGATGGCTTTCTGTCCGGCCTCGACTTGCGCAATGAGGTCGGGCAGGTGGAGATAGGCGTCGGGTCCGGCCACGAGGTCGGCGTGGTGGTTTTCAATGAGGTCTTCCTTCACGCGCTCGGCCATGCAGCCGAGAATGCCCACTATCAGGCGTTTCTTCTTGCCCAAGGCATGGAGTTCGGCCAGCCGGTGATAAATCTTGTTTTCGGCATTTTCGCGCACCGAACAAGTGTTCAGGAAGACGGCATCGGCCTCTTCGGCGGTGTCGCAAGGCTCGTAGCCCGCCATCTGCATCACAGAGGCCACCACTTCCGAGTCAGCCACGTTCATCTGACAGCCGTAGGTCTCGATATAGAGTTTCTTCATGAAATTTTATGATTTGAATTTTTTAGACAATGGATAGAGCAAGGAATAGAACAGAATGCCGCTCAACAGGCCAGCAATCACATCGACGACGTAGTGGGCCTGAATATAGACCGTGGCGAAGAACATCAGCAGCGCAAAGGGCATCAAGAGCCAGAAAAGGCTCTGGCGACGCGTCTGCGCATTCCAGGCCAGCAGCAGCAGGACAACGGTGATTCCGACGTGCGACGAAGGAAATGCAGCCGTCGGGCGCTCGCCAGCCTGATGGGCACCCTCCACGAGGTGGTAGAACAGTCCGTCTTGCCATCCGGGACTGACAATGCGCTCGGTGTGGTGGTAGAAATAGTCGCCAACTTGCGGAAAATTGCCTTCCAGAACGTTGTCGGGGCCTATGGCAAGGTAGTAATACTGCGGTCCGGTGACAGGCAGGAAGATGAAAATGACGTAAAAAATGAAAAACGCACCGAGGAGCACGAATGCCATGTGGCCAAATGCTTGGTAGCGATAGAAAAAATAATAAATCGTGACGACGACAATCATCGGGAAATAAGACGCGTAGCCCAAGTCCATCAGTTCGCTGAACCACGGCCACGGCATGGCCTGCGAGAAAAAGAGCGCGGGCTGATAGCCGAAGAGATTCTGGTCGGCTTGGGCGAAAATGTGGTCGAGATTCGGCAGAATGCGGTTCAGTTCATACGTGTCGGGATACCACCACGCCAGCAACGCCAACTGCGCCGCCACTCGGGCGAACCGCGTCAGTCGGCAGGGCACCAGCCAATAGACAAACCACAGCGCGCCGATGATGGCCAGAATGCGGATGCGCCCGACAATCATGGCCTCGGCATGAGGCAGTTTCGTATAGGTGAACAGGATGAAAAGCAGCGTCAGCAGCGTGTATCCCACCACAATCCATTCGAAAGGAAACAGTCCTTTGGCCGGTTTTTTCTCTTTTTTGAATATATCCGTCAACCAGTTCATAACCAATTATTTTCTTTATACCACGCGATGGTCTCCTTGACGCCCCTTTCCAGTTGATATTCAGGATGATAGCCCAGTTCTTCTTGGGCCGGAGTGATGTCGCATCGCCAGTTGCGCTGTCGCAAAATGTGGAATTTATCGTTGTTCAGGGCCGAAATTCGCCCCGTGAGGTGGCCGATGAGTTCGCCGCAGGAGGTCACGATGCGCAATAGCCACACGGGAGCCGTCAGGCGCATACACCACGGGTTGCCCAGTTCCTTCTGGATGAGTTCGCTGAACGTTGTCGATTGATAGACGCGGCCGTCGCTGAGGAAATACCTGCGCCCCGTCTCTCCACGGTCGAACCCGAGGAAAACGGCCTGCACCACGTCCTTCACATAGACAAACGTGATGTCCTGTTGGCGAAAGCCCACGGCGAAGTCCACGTGGCCCTTAATCGACTTGGCCATCATGAAATAATCCTTCTCACGCGGCCCATAGACGCCCGTGGGCCGGAGAACGATGTAGGGAAAACTTGCCTTTTCCTTTAAATATTCCTCCGCCAGCAACTTGCTCTGTCCGTAGGCCGTGTTGGGCTGCGGCGTGTCGTTCTCGGTGATTTCCCTGTAGGGTTGGCGCTCTCGAATCGGCCCGAACACGCTGAGCGAACTCACGTAAACGAGTTTTTTCAGCGGCATCTGCAATTCGTTGAGCACATCGGTCAAAAGGATGGTTCCGAGCGTGTTCACTTTGTAGAAGTCGTTGCTGTCCAAGCACTTAGTGACACCAGCCGCATGAACGATGTAGTCGAACCGATGCTTCTGCAACTGCTCCTTCAACTGCTCCTTTGAGCCGAAATCAAGCTCGATGAAATGGATGCGCTCATCTTGCAGAAACGCCCTCGAACTGCTTTTGCGCACCGCCGCCCACACCTCATAGCCTCGTGCGAGCCCTTCCTCCACGATGAAACTCCCGATGAAACCACTGGCTCCCGTGACAAGTATCTTCAAATCCTTCATTTGGCTGCAAAGGTACAAAAAAGCGTGTAATCCGCAAAGAATTACACGCTTTTTAATGAGTTTTTGGGAGATTACTTCACCTCCTCAAAATCCGCATCCTGCACTTCGTCGTTGGGATTCGACTGGGTTTGCTGACCGCCTTGGAAGCCTGCGCCGCCGTTGAATCCGGCATCGGCACCGGGCTGAGGACCGGCCTGCTGATACATCTTGGCCGAGGCGGCCTGCATGACCGTGTTGAGGTTGTTGATGGCGCTGTCGATGGCGGCGATGTCGCCACTCTTGTGGGCATCTTTCAGTTGCTGAAGGGCGGCTTCGACGTTGCCTCGCTCGTCGCCGAGTTTGTCGCCGTTCTCGTTGAGGAAGGTCTCGGTCGAGAAAATCATCGAGTCGGCCTGGTTCAGTTTGTCCACGCGCTCGCGCTCCTTCTTGTCGGCCTCGGCAAACTGCTCGGCCTCGGCTTTCATGCGGTTGATTTCGTCTTCGCTCAGGCCGCTGGATGCCTCGATGCGGATGGCCTGCTCCTTGCCCGTGGCCTTGTCTTTGGCCGAAACGTTCAGAATGCCGTTGGCATCGATGTCGAACGTGACTTCAATCTGCGGAACACCACGGCGGGCCAGGGCAATGCCTTCGAGGTTGAACTGGCCGATGGACTTGTTCTGCGCGGCCATCGGACGCTCGCCCTGCAACACGTGCACGGTGACGGCGGTCTGGTTATCGACGGCGGTAGAGAACGTTTCCGACTTCTTGCAGGGAATGGTCGAGTTGGCATCGATGAGTTTCGTCATCACGCCGCCGAGCGTCTCAATGCCGAGCGTCAGCGGAGTCACGTCGAGCAGCACGATGTCGCCCACGCCGCCTTCCTTGTTCAGGATGGCGCCCTGAATGCTGGCTCCCACGGCCACCACTTCGTCGGGGTTCACGCCCTTCGACGGCTCTTTGCCGAAATAGTTCTTCACGAGGGTCTGCACGGCGGGAATACGGCTCGAACCGCCCACGAGAATGACTTCGTCGATGTCGCTGGTTGACAATTTGGCATCGCGTACGGCATTCTGGCAGGGCACGAGGCAAGCCTGAATGAGCGAGTGGGCCAACTGCTCGAACTGAGCGCGCGTGAGCGTCTTCACGAGGTGCTTGGGCACGCCGCCCTCTGCCGAGATGTAGGGCAGGTTGATTTCGGTCGTGGTGGTCGAGGAAAGTTCGATTTTAGCCTTCTCAGCGGCCTCTTTGAGGCGCTGCATGGCCATCGGGTCTTTCGAGAGGTCGATGCCCTCGTTGCTCTTGAAGTCCTGCACGAGCCAGTCGATGATGACTTGGTCGAAGTCGTCGCCGCCGAGGTGGGTGTCGCCATTCGTGGAGAGTACCTCAAACACGCCGCCGCCAAATTCGAGGATAGAGATATCGAACGTGCCGCCACCGAGGTCGAACACGGCAATTTTCATATCTTTGTTGGCCTTGTCGACACCGTAGGCCAGGGCGGCAGCCGTAGGCTCGTTCACGATACGGCGCACATTGAGGCCTGCAATCTGTCCGGCCTCCTTCGTTGCCTGACGCTGAGAGTCTGAGAAGTAGGCAGGCACGGTGATGACGGCGTCGGTCACCTCCTGTCCGAGGTAGTCCTCGGCGGTCTTCTTCATCTTCTGCAGCACCATAGCCGAAATCTCCTGCGGCGTGTATTTGCGGCCATCGATGTCGACACGCGGATAGCCACCCTCGTTAACTACTGTATAAGGTACGCGTGAGATTTCCTTCTCTGTCTGCTGCCAGTTCTCACCCATGAAGCGCTTAATAGAGTAAACGGTGTTCTTCGGGTTGGTGATAGCCTGACGCTTGGCGGGGTCGCCAATCTTACGCTCACCGTTCTCAACGAAACCAACGACAGAGGGTGTCGTGCGCTTACCCTCGCTGTTAGCAATTACTACAGGCTCGTTACCCTCGAAAACGGCAACGCAGCTGTTAGTTGTTCCTAAGTCAATACCAATAATCTTTCCCATAATTCTTTATTTTTTTATTTGTTATTATTCGTGATTTGTCACTTTTGAAGTAGCAAAGCATGTGCCAAAATCTTTTTTTTGGCAGAAAATTGTTTTTTATTCCGTCATTTTGGCATAAGTATCAAAAGTTTTTTCTAAATTTGCAGCAGAATTGACACATAACTTCAAAAAAGGATATGAAAAGAGTGTTGTTTACAGCCGGAATGGCGCTGTTGTTTATGGCAGTTTCTGCTCAGCAGGCAGGGAGTGACTATATCGTGAAAACCAAGAGTGCGAAGAAGACTGCCGCCGTGCAGACAAGTGATGCGAGCGGTCAGGAGTCTGAGCAGGAGAAGGCACACGACTTTATCTCGGAGAACTTCAAGTTTCACAGTCTCTGCGACTGGAAGGCTGACGAGATGAAGTTTATGGTGATGCCCGAGAAATATGATATGGTTGTCAAGACGTTCCATGATGCCGCTACCGGCAAGGAGGTCAGCAGCATGTCGCTCAAGCATAAGATTATGATCTACAAGGGTCATAGCGAGAGCAGCGAGGGCCATGCGCATATCAACTTCCTGTGTCAGGACAATAACAAGATGTACTACTACGAGATTCCCAATGGCACTTTCGAGGATTATTGTTATGGCAAGATGGGTGTGCCGACCCTGGCTTACTTAGGCGATGTCGACATTGCCCGCCGTGAGCTGATGGGTAAGACGCTGTTCACCAAAGCCACGCTGTACCGCATTGATACGGAATACGACGGCGACGGCTATCAGGAGGTGACCGTTCCCTTGAATGAAGAGGTGAAGGTGACGGCTGTCGGCGTAGGTACGCGCAGTTTTCCCGTCAAGATTATCGTTGAGGACAAGGATGGCAAGGAGTATTACCAGAATGTGGCTATCTCGAAGACCAACAGCGGCATGCGCGATGACGAGTTCATTATGGACAACACCAAGTTCCTGTTTGCCGGCTCCTTCGAGTTGCAGGATGCCATTATGGCAGTCTCTCAGAATTACGCACAGTATCTTAACAAGACGGTGCACACGAAGTACACGACGAACATGATCTCTAAGGGTGATGGTCGTGAGCGTACGCTGAAGGTGCCCCGTATGACCGCCTTTACGATAGAAGCCATCATGCCGAAGGCCAACAGTACTTATGTCACTTTGACACTGAAGGAGACGGAGTCGCGTCGTATCTATTTCAAGGATGTGACGTTTGAGAATACTGACAATGTGGCAGGCGATATCGACGGTCATCGTGAAGACTATTTCGGCTATCTGTTTGCGATGGGTCAGGGGCGTGCCCGTCAGACCTCGCAGGCAGCCCGTGCTGCTATCCGTCAGGGACGTGTCATCCTGGCCATGAGCGAGGATGAGGTGGCTATGGCGATGGGTGAGCCCGACAATGTCGTTTCGAGCAGCAATGGCCGTTACGACTGGATTTACAATCGTTCGGGTGGTAAGCTGCTGATAGTGAAGTTCGATGCTTCCGGCAAGGTGATTGGTACGAATGTCGACCGCTCAAAGGCCAAGACGACGACAACCAAGAAGAAGACGACAACCACTAAAAAGAAGAAATAGGCATACGTGCCTCAAAAAAAACAGACGGACCGCTCACACCTGTTGAAGCGGTCCGTCTGTTTTTGCTGTTGTTTGGTTAGTCGTTCCTTTCGGCGATAGCCTGCATGATCTTGGCCTCCAGCTCCTCGCACAGTTCGGGGTTGTCCTGCAGCAGCGTCTTCGTGGCGTCGCGTCCCTGGGCCAGTTTCTGGTCGCCGTAGCTGAACCACGAACCGCTCTTCTTGATGATGTCGTACTCCACGCCGAGGTCGACAATCTCGCCAACCTTCGAGATGCCCTCGCCGAAGGTGATCTCAAACTCCGTCTTGCGGAAGGGAGGAGCCACCTTGTTCTTGACAACCTTTACGCGGACCTGATTGCCGATGGGCTGGTCGCCGTCCTTCAGTGTGGTCACTTTGCGGATGTCCAGACGGACGGAAGCGTAGAACTTCAGGGCATTACCGCCGGTAGTGGTCTCCGGGTTGCCAAACATCACGCCAATCTTCTCGCGCAGCTGGTTGATGAAGATGCAGGTGGTGTTTGTCTTCGAGATGGTCGACGTCAGCTTTCTCAGGGCCTGACTCATCAGACGTGCGTGCAGACCAACGGCGGAGTCGCCCATATCGCCCTCAATCTCCTTCTTCGGCGTCAGGGCGGCGACGGAGTCGATGACGATGATGTCGATGGCGGCCGACCGTATCAGCTGGTCGGCAATCTCCAGAGCCTGTTCGCCGTTGTCGGGCTGCGAGATGTAGAGGTTGTCGATGTCGACGCCCAGCTTCTCGGCGTAGAAGCGGTCGAAGGCGTGCTCAGCGTCGATGAAGGCAGCGATGCCGCCGGCTTTCTGGGCCTCGGCAATGGCGTGGATGGCCAGTGTCGTCTTGCCGCTTGACTCCGGGCCGAAGATCTCGATGATTCGTCCCTTGGGATAGCCTCCGACGCCGAGGGCGGCGTTCAGTCCTATTGATCCTGTGGGAATCACCTCGACGTTTTCAACTTTTTCTTCGCCCATGCGCATGATGGAGCCTTTGCCGAAGTCCTTTTCAATCTTCGACATAGCCGCCTGCAGCGCCTTCAGTTTCTCCTGTTGCGGGGACAACATCTCCCCGCTTTCTTCTTTCTTTGCCATAATTTGTCTTTTTTATTGTTATTTCATAATTCCGTTATTTCCTGACCGCTACAGCTCTAGGTCGCCGTCGTGAATCTCGTGCCAGGGCAGGCCCTGCTTGTTCAACTGCTCCATGAAGGGATCGGGGTCGAACTCCTCGACGTTGTACACGCCGGGCTTCTTCCACAGACCCTTGCAGAACATCATGGCACCAATCATGGCGGGCACGCCGGTGGTGTAGGATACGCCCTGCATGCCGGTCTCCTCGTAGGCGGCCCGGTGCGAACAGTTGTTATAGATATAATAGGTGTGCTCACGGCCATCGCCACCGATACCGCGGATGCGGCAGCCAATCGACGTCTGGCCCTCGTAGTTCTCGCCCAAATCCTGCGGGTTGGGCAGCACGGCCTTGAGGAATTGCAGGGGAACAATCTTGACC
>JAFUVC010000175.1 GCA_017483785.1 Prevotella sp. | reverse complement strand
GTGTCAGCCGCGATGCTGCTTGCCTCGTGCGACGACACAACAAGCGATATTGGCACGTCTTTGACGCACAACATGGACGTTTTGAACGTCTCCACGGCATCGTTCGCCGTCTCCAGCCGTTCGATTGCCGCCGACTCCGTCTATTTCAGCACCACCAGCGGCCACCTCGGCAAACTCAAAGACCCCGAGACGGGCGCATACGTCACGGGCAACTTCATGACCCAGTTCAACATGCTTGAAGACTACTCGCTGCTCTTCCCGCCTATCGACAGCATCGTCAGCAAACTGCCCGACGGAACGATTATCGCCGACTCGTGCGAAATCCGCCTTTTCTACACGGACTCATGGGGCGACTCGCTGGCCACGATGAAACTGACGGCCCACGAAATGAGCAAGCCGATGCTCGAAAACAGGAAATATTACTCGACATTCGACCCGAAGGCCAACGGATACATCCGTGCCGACGGCATTCACCAGAGCAAAACCTACACGCTCACCGACCTCAGCGTGAGCGAAGAGACGCGCAAGAGCAGCACCTATTCGCCCAACATCCGCGTGCTGCTCAACGACGAATATACCGACCGAAACGGCAAAAAACACACCAATTTCGGCACCTATATCCTGAACGCCTACTACAAGAATCCGTCTGTTTTCGGCAGTTCGCTGAAATTCATGAACGAAATTCTCCCGGGCTTCTATTTCGAGCATAGCGCAGGCGTCGGAGCCATGGCCAACATCGCCATGTCGAGGCTGAACATCTATTATCGTGTGGTGAGCGGTGATTCAACGATTGTCGGCGCCACGTCGATTGTGGGCACGGAGGAAGTGCTGCAAACCACGAAAATCGAGAACAACCAACAGCAGATTCAGGCACTGGTGGACAACAACACCTGCACCTATCTGAAGACGCCCGCCGGCATTTTCACGGAACTGACGCTGCCCGTCGGCGAGATTTTTGCCGGACACGAAAACGACACGCTCAACGCGGTGAAAATCGTCATTCCGCGCATCAACAACGAGCAGCAGTCTGATTTCGCCCTCGACGCTCCGACGAATCTGCTGATGATTCCAAGAGACAGCCTTTACAGTTTCTTCGAGGGCACGCGGCTCGTCAATAACCGTTCTTCGTTTGTGGCGCAGAATTCGGTGACGTCGAACAACACCTATGTTTTCCATAACATTTCACAGTTGATCAGGCTCATGAACGCCCGTCGCGGGTCGTCGGAGAACTGGAACAAAGTGGTTTTGGTTCCGGTGACCATCGAGGGCAATTCCAACAAGGTTTCTCACAGCATGTCGCTCAGCAGCACGCGACTCGTGGGCGGCAGCCAAAATCCCTATCCTGCCCTTCAAGTCAGCGTCATCTACAGCCAATTCAAATAGCAAAAATCCATGGCCGACAACTATTTAGAGCGACATCGGGAAGAATACGAGGCCAAAAAGGCGGCATGGATGAAGAAAAAGGGCCTGTTTTCAAAGACAAGACGCAAATCGGACAGAAGTTGACGCGCCCTATTCCTTGACAATGGTGTAGCGTGCGAATTTAAGCAGCAGTTGTTTCGTGCCGACATGGCGGAAGTCAACTGTTGCTTTTGTATTCTCGCCCGAGCCCTCCACTTTCACGACCGTGCCGATTCCAAACCGCTGATGCTCGATGACGTTGCCTTCTTTCAGCGGTGCGTCGGACGACGGAGCGGCCGCTGGAGCAGCGGCCACGCTGCTGACTTTGCGGAAATTGCCGCCTGCCGCAGCCAACTGACGCTTGAAACCGTCGGAAAACGGCTCGACAGGCTTCTCCTGACGGCGTGGAAACGTGATTTTCGGCTGTTTGTCGGCCATGAACTGCGTCGCCACGGGGCGCGAATTCTGCATTTCCCGACCAGTGGCATATCCGCCACCTTCAACCGTCATGAAATTGCGGTCGATGTCTTTCAGGAAACGGCTGGGCTGCCCGAACTCCATTTTCCCGTAGCGCCAGCGGCTTTTCGCCCACGTCAGGATGCAATGTTTCTCGGCTCGCGTGATGGCGACGTAGAGCAGCCGGCGCTCTTCCTCAAGGCCGCGCATCGTGGTCGAGGCCATCGGACTCGGAAAAATGTTCTCCTCCAAGCCGACGATGAACACCGTCGGAAACTCCAGTCCCTTCGCGGCGTGGATGGTCATGAGTGACACGCGGCTCTCGCTGCCGTCGTCGCTGTCGAGGTCGGTCAAGAGCGACACTTCCTGCAGGAAATCGGTCAGGAACGCCTCGCGCTCCCTACCCTCTTCGCGCCGCGATTCCACGAAGTCGCGCAAGCCGTTCATAAATTCCTCGAGGTTCTGCTGCCGCGCCACCTGCTCGGGGTCGTTGCCTGCGAACAAATCGGCTGAAATGCCGCTCGACTGGATGATTTCCCGACCCAATTCAAAGGCATCGGCGCTCTCCAATCGGCTGATGAAACCGCTAATCATGCTCCTGAAATCGCCGATTTTCTTCAGCGTTCCGCCGTTGACGGCCAGTTTGTAGGCCGCAGGGTCGGTGATGACATCCCAATAACTCACGCCGTTTTTCTGCGCCGCCCCGGCGATTTTCTGCACGGTGGTGTTTCCGATTCCTCGCGCCGGATAGTTGATGATTCGCTTGAAAGCCTCCTCGTCGCTGGGATTGGCCACGAGGCGGAAATAGGCGATGATGTCCTTGATTTCCTTGCGCTGATAGAAACTCAGACCGCCGTAGATGCGATAGGGAATGCCCTGCCGGCGCATTTCCTCCTCGAAAGGACGGCTCTGCGCGTTCGTGCGGTAGAGAATGGCGAAATCGTGGTATTGGCAGTTGTCGAGGCGGCGGATTCGCCTGATGTCGTTGCAGACGATGCTCGCCTCCTCCTTGTCGGAATAGGCTTGCTTGAGAATGAGTTTTTCGCCCTCCTCGTTCTGGCTGTAGACATCTTTCGGAATCTGTCGCTCGTTTTTCTTGATCAAACTGCCTGCCGCCTGCACGATGCGCTGCGTGGAGCGGTAGTTTTGCTCCAATTTAAAGAGTTTCGACTCGGGATAAATCTTCTGAAAATCGAGGATATTGTCGATGTTCGCGCCTCGAAACGCATAGATGCTCTGGGCATCGTC
>JAFUVC010000174.1 GCA_017483785.1 Prevotella sp. | reverse complement strand
CCGAGGTGTCGCCCGACGAGTTGAGGCGCATCAGGGAAATCGTGCGTGCGTTGCAGCCGAAGGCCGAAATCATCGAGACGGACTATTGCGATGTCGATTTCTCGAAAATCCTGAACACCGGCCTGTTCGACTTCGACCGCTTGGCCACTTCCGCAGGGTGGATTAGCGAAATTGAAGGCCACCACGATGACGACCACGACGATGACGACCACGAAGAAGACCATGAGCACCATCACGAGCATAGGTCTCACCATCACCATCATCATCACCACGACGAGGGCGAAGCTGAAGAATACGGCATCGGCACGTTCGTCTATTATCGTCGCGAGGCCTTTAATCTCGGCCGGTTCGACGAGTTCGTGGCGCGACGCTGGCCGAAGGGCGTCATTCGTGCGAAAGGCATCTGCTGGTTCCACGACGAGCCCGAGATGTGCTACGTGTTCGAGCAGGCGGGCAAGCAAGTCAGCATCCGCAATGCCGGACAGTGGTACGCCACGATGCCGAAAGACGAACTGAAACTGTTCATGGAGCAGAGCCCCGGCCTGCAGCGCGACTGGGACGAGCAATACGGCGACCGCATGGAGAAACTCGTGTTCATCGGCCAGAACCTCGACAAAAAGGCTATCGCCGAGGAACTCGACCGCTGTCTGGAAGTGTAAAAAAAACTGTTTTCAGGGGAAAATCCCCCAATTATTAACGTAAAAGATTGAATTATGGAGAAAAAGCAGAAACATTTATCGACGCTATGCGTACAAGGCGGCTGGGAACCGAAAAACGGTGAGCCGCGCGTAGTTCCCGTGTACCAGAGCACCACGTTCAAATACGACAACACGGAGGAAATGGCCGACCTTTTCGACCTGAAGAAGTCGGGCTATTTCTACACCCGACTGCAAAACCCCACCAACGAGGCTGTGGCCAGCAAAATCGCCGCGCTCGAGGGTGGAGAGGGGGCCATGCTGACGAGTAGCGGACAGGCCGCCAATTTCTACGCGATGTTCAACATCTGCGAGGCCGGCGACCATTTCGTGGCCTCGACCGAGATTTACGGCGGAACTTACAACCTCTTCGCCGTGACGCTGAAAAAACTCGGCATCGACTGCACTTTCGTCAATCAGGAAGCCTCGGAAGAGGAGATTTCAAGGGCTTTCCGCCCCAACACGAAGGCGTTGTTCGGCGAAACCATCTCTAATCCGGGCTGTCGCGTGCTCGACATCGAGAAATTCGCCCGAATCGCCCACAGCCACGGCGTTCCACTCGTTATCGACAACACTTTCCCGACCCCCATCAACTGCCGACCTTTTGAGTGGGGGGCCGACATTGTCACCCACAGCACGACGAAATACATGGACGGCCACGCCACGCAGGTGGGCGGATGCGTCGTAGACAGCGGAAATTTCGACTGGGAAAAATGCACCCACATCGGGGAACATTCAACCATCAACATTCAACCATCAACATTCAACAAATTCCCCGGCCTCACCACGCCCGACGCCTCGTATCACGGCCTCGTCTACACGAAAGCCTTCGGCCAGATGGCCTATATGACGAAACTCACGGCCCAACTGATGCGCGACCTCGGCAGCATTCCCTCGCCCCACAACGCTTTCCTGCTGAATCTGGGGCTTGAAACGCTGCATCTTCGCATGGCGCGACACTGCGAGAACGCCCAGCACGTGGCCGAGTTCCTGCGGCAAGACGACCGCGTGGCGTGGGTTCACTACAGCGGACTGCCCGACGACCCGCACCACGCCCTGGCGCAGAAATACCTGCCCAACGGCTCGTGTGGCGTAGTTGCCTTCGGCTTGAAAGGCGACCGCGCGACCGCCATCCGCTTCATGGACTCGCTCCGGCTCATTGCTATCGTCACCCACGTGGCCGATGCCCGCAGTTGCGTGCTCCATCCCGCCAGCCACACCCACCGCCAACTCTCCGACGAGCAGTTGCGCGAGGCTGGCATTGCCCCCGACCTCATCCGCCTTTCCGTCGGCATTGAGGACATCGACGACATTCTCGATGACATTCGTCAGGCTTTAGGATAGTCGTCGAGGCTTTTGTCAAGAAAAATCCGCGTAAACCTTCGGGCTTACGCGGATTTCTTGTAAAAACACTCGGTCTGGCTAATCTTCCCAAAGACTTTGCCAACCATAGCCATTCTCATCATCTTCAAAGTTATCTTCCTTTGCAAAGCCGATGTCGTTTTCTTCGGTGACAGGAGCATTCGAAAACTTGATGTCGTCGTCAAGAAGTCCGTACTTGCTTCCCACGTTCATCAATTTCACCTTGGGGCTGATATAATCGTTCTTCATAACTGTAGAGTTGTTTTTTTGTATAGAAATTTTACTTGATGACAACCTTTTTCCCATTCATGATAAAGAATCCTTTGGAAAGGCCATTCACACGCTGTCCCGAGAGATTATAGACGGTTTCAGACGCTGTCAGGGCGTTTCCCCCCGCGCCGTTTCCGGCCAGATTGATGCCAGTCACGCCGTTGAAGCCGAAGATGAAGCCTTTGCTCAGGTTGGCCGATGCGCTGGTGTCGAGGTAAGCCTTGTTGGCGCCGAGCGTGATAGACGTGGTTCCGTTGTTGTCGAACTTGTAGAAACCGATTTCTCCGTTCTTGCGCCCCATAGAGTAGTAGTTCGACGACTGGCTCAGGTCGAGCGACATGGGCTTGAGAGTGCCTTTCAGCAGGTTGGTGCTTTCGCTGACCGCCTCCGACAGTCCGTTTGTCACGTTGAATGTGGCCTCTGTGGCGGCCGCGTCGTTGATCAGCACGACGGCCGTGTTGGCAGGAATGTTGCCGTCGAGGTCAGCGAGGGTGACGACGCCGTTATCCGCCATTGTGCCGTAGAAAGCCTTCGTGTCGCCGTCGGTCAGGACATCGAAGGGGAGATACAGTGTGGCATACGACTTGTCGCCCACCACGTTGAGCCCGACTTGATAGCGGGCTTTGAGTTGAATCGTGAAATTCGTTATGCAGAGGTAGTTGGTGCTTCTTGTCGAGCCGTAGAATCTGAACGTGGAAGTCGGGCTGTTCACGTTTTCAACGGTGATGGACTTGACGGAGCCCGCCACGGTAGAAACCTCTGTGCCGTCGGGGGCAATGAGCTTATAGCTTTGGCTGTTAGAATAGTTTCGTCCGCCAATCGTATAGCTGTCGATGTAAAAGCCCTCGGGGGCGGTGATGGTAATTTCGTCTGTGGCTCCGTCGGAACTGGGGCGCATGGCCATGCATCGCTGACTATAGACGGTAGATTGGCCAAAGTCATAGCCTGAGGCGACGACTGTCACACCGGCCTTTCCCGAAGCGCCGTTGGAAGTCCACGTGTTGTGCCATCCGCCACTTGTGTTTGAAAAACTGCCCCACGAGTCGCAACCTGTGGTAGAGCCTTGCAGCGAGTTCTTGACCAGCGGACTGCTGGCTGCCTCGTCAAGTTCCTCGAATTGCTCGTCAATCTGCTCTTTCGTGACGGTGATGAAGTTGATGGGATATTCGCGGCCAGTTTCCAGAGAGAAGTCCTCGAAAAGAATGCCCACATCGCCGTTGGGCAGAATGCTCATCACGGCATAGCGCGAGCCGCCGGGTTGGGCCTGCAACACTTCGCTCCAAGTGGCGCCCTGGTCTATGCTCATGAAGAGTCGCAGGTTTTTGTGGCCAGACGTGCTTGTGATGGTGTGCAGCAGAATCTTCGCAGAGTTGTCTGCGTTGCGGCTATAGACAATGACATCTTGGTTGTTGCCTGCACCGCCTTGCGAGAGCACCGACTCGGTGCGCTGGCTGCCCCAAGAGAAAGTGCAGGTGCCGTTGCCGTTCTTGGTGTAGGTTCCTTCGTTGAAAATTCTACTATAAGGATTGCGGGTTGAAGAGAGCAGCTTGCCGGGCTTCAACTCCACGAGTTTGGCTTCGTTGGCACCTGTGGCAACCACGTTGGCGTCAATCGTCCAACTTTCGCCCTCGTCGGTAGAGTAGAGCACGTAGTTTTTTTCTGCCGAGCGGTCCACATCGAGCAGGAACATGATGACGCCGTCGCTGGTGTAGAGACCTTTTCCGGAAGTCACGAAGAAATCTTGATAGCCGCTGTTGTTCGTCCATTTTCCGGAGCGCGTGGTGATATCGACTACTGCCGACCACGTGGCGCCGTTGTCGGTCGATGTCGTCATGCCGATGTGGTTCAGTCCGTTGCCAAAGGCCTTGCTTCCGGCAGCAAACAGGCAGAACAACTTGCCATTCGCGCCTTTCACGAATGCAGGGTCGCCATAGCCGAAGGCCGCCTCGGTGCTGCCGTCGCCGGCGGCAATGGTCTGCACGTTGCTCCACGTCTTGCCTCCATCGGTGCTGCGCCTGAGGATGACGTCAATCTTGTGGTTGCCCAAGTCAGAACTGTTTCCATAGCGCTTGTCGCAAGCCGCCACGATGCTGCCGTCGTCGGCCGTGATGAGTGCCGGAATGCGGCAGTAGTCTCCGTCAACAGTGGGCAGGAACAAATGTTTCTGCACATCGAAAATCTTCATCGAATGGGCGGGATTTCCCACGGCGGCGAGGTCGCAGGTCGTTCCCGAGTAGCCATTGCAGTCGTAGGTGAGCGACGTGAATGCGGCGTCGATGACATTGCCCACCTCGGCATTGTCGGAAACCGATGCGCAGAGCCAGTAATAGTGGGTTCCGGCGGCCACGCTGCCGAGCGAAACCGAGGCTGTGTTGCCGCTGATGGTGCCGTCGAAGGTGTTCGTGTAGTTGCTGATGGCATTGAATTCCACGTTGTTGCCCGTCTCGAAGATTTTCACGCCAGTGATGTTGGCGGCATTGGTCAGCGAGAAGTTCATCACGGCATTTGTCATGGCATTGAACGGGGTGGCCTGTATTCTCAGCAGCACCGCCTTCTCGTTTCCGCGACCCGTTGTTCCATAGCCCTGATAGACCGAAACTCCATCTGCCACGATGGCCAGCCCCGGGTCATACTCGACGGTGACGGTGTGGGCCGAGGCATCGACGGTGAAATTCCGTGCGCCCGGCATACTGAAGTCGCTGTTCGCCGGCGTTACGCCAGTAGGCAGGAAGAAGTAGCCATTTTTGTAAACCGACGTCAGGCCGTTCACGTCAGTGCGCGAGCAGGTGATTTCTGCTGATGCTGGCGCGTCGGCGCACACCACCTTCCAAGCCACGAGTCCGGCGTCGGAAAGGCTGATGGGGTAGATGTCGTAATAGGCTCTGTCGGCAGTTGCGGTTTCTCCAATGAAATAAGTGTTGCTCAGCAGATAGGGAACTCCGTAGCGGCTGTTATGATAGAATCGGAAGCCGCTCGTGCTGTAATCCGTGGAGATGGCGGTGGTCTCTGGTGTCGTCACGGGAAACTTGTTGCTGGTGTTTCTCAAATACTTGCCGTTTGGCAACTGCCACTCGTAGCCGCTTCCATTCTTGGCAATCCGGAAATAATAGGCGGCGTTGTCGATAGCCGGTCGAATTTTGCCTTTCGAATAGAAATTCAGGGCATATTTCGTTCCGCTGTAAGTGATTTCGTTTCTGGGTGCAAAAACATAATAGTCGGAATAGTCCGAATGCGTCTTGACACGCACGGCATACCACGCGCCGTCTGTCGTGAAGGCATTGACGCCATTCAAAGGGGTAACGTTGTCAATCAGTTTGGCCAGTGCAGCGTCTTTTTGGCTGCTCATGTCGCTCGAGGCATCGGCCACCTTGCTGATGGTCAACAGCGAGCCCGCGTCGTTGTAATTGATGATGGGGCCGTTGTAGGAATTGCTGACCGAGACGTAAAGGTCGTCTGCCGAGGTTTTGATTTTGTACGTGCCGTCGGTTTGCGAAAGAAGCGTCACAGCCGTAGCGTCGTGGGAAAATGCCCAACTGAAGCCATTGTAGTTTCCGCCTTCGGCGGGAATGATGAATTTCTGTGCCCCAACATTATATAAATAATATTGGCCGCTGGTGCCGGTGGGTACGAAAATCCATTGGCTGTTGGCCGCCGTAGCATTAAAACTGCCGCTTTTTCCGCTGCTCCACACCCATTTTTCGCTGGTTGTAGGATTGTAAATCAATGCGCCGCGGCTGGAGTGGCTAATCGTGTAGATTTCACTTGCGGTCGGGGACAATTGGGCCATTCCCCTTGTTGCCACTCCTGCCATCATGATGAGGAGTAGCGTGATGAATTGTTTCGACTTCATAAAAATATAATTAGTGTTGTTATTGTTCTTGTCGGCAAAAGTAATAAAAAACTTCGGAATAAGTAAGAAAAGACATTTTTTTTTTGCTGAATCGATAAAAAGTTGTAACTTTGCAGCCGCTATCACGAGATGGTAGCATGAAATTCAATTATTAATCAACAAAAACAATTAAAAAATGGCAACAAAAATCAGATTGCAGCGCGGTGGCCACAAGGGATACGCAGTGTATCGCATCGTAGCCGCTGACGCAAGAGCACCACGAGATGGTAGGTTTATCGAGAAGCTTGGTATGTACAATCCGAATACCAACCCGGCCACAGTGATGTTGAATTTCGACCGTGCTCTTTACTGGCTTGAAGTGGGCGCCCAGCCTACCGACACAGTTCGCACGATTCTCAGTCGTGAGGGCGTTTTGATGATGAAGCACCTTCGCGGTGGCGTGAAGAAAGGCGCTTTCGACGAGGCTGCTGCCCAGGCTAAGTTCGAGGCTTGGAAGGCTGACAAGGAGAAAGGTCTTGATGCAGTTCGCCAGAACGAGCAGAAAACCAAGAAAGATCTCGCCGCTAAGCGATTAGAGGAAGAGAAGAAACTGAACGAAGTTCTTGCCAAGAAGGTGGCCGAGAAGAAGGCTGCTGCCGTGGCAGAAGAGGCTGAGGCTGCCGCTGAGGAAGCCTCCGTTGCAGCAGAAGAGGCTCCCGCAGTGGAGGAAGCCCCTGTTGCTGAGGAAACTCCGCAAGAGGCTCCTGCAGCAGACGAACCTGCCGCAGAAGAAGCACCGGCTGAGGAAGCTTAAAAACAAAATCTATGGTTAAAAATGAAGAGGATGCGACTCGGTCCCATCCTCTTTTTATGGTATCTTCCGGCAGTGTCGGATTAGAACTTTGCCATTTTAATGGCCACGACGGCACACTCGTCGCCCTTGTTGCCCAGTCGGCCGCCTGCGCGGTCTTTCGCCTGTTGCAGGTCGTTGGTGGTCAGCAGGCCGTAGATGACGGGAACCTCGCTTTTGGCGTTGAGCCGGGCAATGCCGTAGGTGACACCCTCGCAGATGTAGTCGAAGTGGGGCGTTTCGCCACGAATGACACAGCCGAGGATAATCACGGCATCGTAGCCGCCGTTGAGGCACATCTGGTGGGCTCCGTAGATGAGTTCAAAACTGCCGGGAACGGTCTTCACATGGATGTTCTCGGGCAGTGTGCCGTGTTTTTCGAGCGTAGAGACGGCTCCTTCGAGCAGGGCTCCCGTGATTTCGGGATTCCACTCCGACACTACGATGCCGAAACACATGTTGCTGGCATCGGGAACTTTCGAGAAGTCGTAGTCGCTCAGGTTTCGCAGTGCTGTAGCCATGTTAATTGACAATTAACAATTTACAATTGACAATTTACATCAAACCGATTGAAAAATTATTTCAGTCGGTTGATGTATTTGTCGATTTCCTGACTCTGCACGAGGGCCGAGTTCACGTATTTGTCCTTGATTTCCTGATACATTTTCAGCGCTTCTTCCTTCTTGCCTTCCGATTCCAGAATTTCGGCGGCTTGCAGGCGGAACGTGGGGGCGATGCTGTTGTTCACGCCGTCGTTTCCACGCTTGTCGGCCATGTCGGCGGCCTTCGTCAGTGCGCTGACGGCCTTGTCGAGTTGGTTGACGTGGGCGTAGGCGTTACCGAGTGCTGCAACGGCAGCGGGGCTCACCATGGCGTCGTCGGCCGTGTTGTACTGGTCGAGATATTTCACGGCGTCTTCCCACTTGTCGAGGTTGGCATAGCAGAGGCCGGCATACAGGTTGGCAAGGTTTCCGGCATCGGTGCTGCTGTAGTCGGTGGCGATTTTCAGGAAACCGGCATAGTTCGCGCCGTCGCCGTTGAGCGCCTTGTCGAACTGCTCCATGTTGAAATACTCCTGTCCGCGGGCGAGTGCCGTGCTGGCCTTTTCCTCACGCGGGCCGGTGTATGCCTTGTAAGCGAAAATACCTGCGATGACGGCGAGAAGCGCAATCGCTGCGATGATGATGGCCTTCTTGTGCTTGATGACGAAGGCTTCCGACTTGTTAAGGGTCTCGTTCATGTCGAGAACTTCCTGTTGATTTTTCTTGTTTGCCATTATTTTTGATGATTTTAAATTTCTTTTTTTCAATAAAGCGGTGCAAAATTACAGAAATTCTGCGATATGGTGAAATTTTTTGCTGTGTTTTTTCGTTTTTCGGCGATAATTGCCTAACTTTGCAGCTATGATTTTAAAGCGCATTTCCATTCTTCATTATAAAAATATTCAGGAGGCAACGCTGCAGTTGTCTCCCAAGATGAATTGTTTTATAGGGCACAACGGCGAGGGGAAGACCAATCTGCTCGACGCCGTCTATTACCTTTCGTTCTGCCGGAGTTCCAACAATCCTGTTGACTCGCAGATTATCAACCACGAGCAGGATTTTTTCGTGCTCGAAGGCGAATACTGGCCCGACTCGATGGCTGCCGACGACCTTCCGCTGGCCATTTACTGCGGCATGAAGCGTGGCACGAAGAAGCATT
>JAFUVC010000173.1 GCA_017483785.1 Prevotella sp. | reverse complement strand
TTGAAATTCCCTTTTAAAAAAGAAGCGAAACTTCTACGAGTTTCGCTTCTTTTTTCATACCTTTGCAGCCAAAAAACAGAAACAGCTATGAACGGACTCTACACCATCATCCTGCTCATCCTGAGCAACGTGTTCATGACACTGGTCTGGTACGGCCATCTGCGCCTGCAACAGTCGGGCATCAGCAACAACTGGCCGCTGCTCGGCGTCATCGTGTTTTCGTGGGGCATCGCGTTTTTTGAATACTGCTGCCAAGTGCCGGCAAACAGGCTCGGATTCGTGGAAAACGGCGGTCCGTTTACGCTCGTGCAGTTGAAAGTGGTGCAGGAGTGCATCTCGCTGGCCGTTTTCGCCGTCATCGCGAACATCATGTTTCAGGGAAACCACCTGCACTGGAACCATATTCTGGCCTTCCTGCTCATCATCTGCGCCGTCTATCTCGTTTTCATGAAATAAGTCGGGCAATCGGGCCTTTGAATATAAAAAACCTTAAAATCTGCCCTCGTCGGTGTCGTTTTTCGGCAAAAAGCCGTATCTTTGTTTTTTCAACAAACTGACAGCAGATGAAGACAAAGAATATCATTACCGCGCTGCTTGTTCTGGCGATGGCCTCGCCTGCAACGGCTCAGAAGCGGAAAAGCGTGAAAAAAGCGGCTCCGAAGCCCGTGGTTGTCGAGGAAACGCCCGCCGAACGGCTTTTCAAGACGATGCTTCCCGCCACGGCGAAAGTCTTGTTCATCGACAGCGTCGTCGTGGAGAAAGACGGTTTCCTCAGCCAGATTCCGCTCAGCAAAGAGGCCGGAACCATTAGCACCTACGAGGCGTTTTTCAACCGGCCGGCACAGGTGGCGCTCGGCGTTTTCAAGAACGAATTTGGCGACCGCTGCTACTATGCCGACGGCGACACGCTCGCCACAGCCCTCTACTCCATCGATTTTCTGGGCAACGGCTGGAGCAAGCCACGCGAACTGACCGAACTCGGCGGCGACTACCAATCGCCCAATTATCCTTTCCTGCAAGCCGACGGAACAACGCTCTTCTTCGCAGCCAAAGGCGACAACAGCCTCGGCGGATACGACATTTTCATGACGCGCTACGACAACGAAAACGCCCGTTTCTACCGTCCCGAAAACTACGGACTGCCGTTTAATTCCACCGCCAACGACTATTTCATCGCCTTCGACGAGGTGAACGAACTGGGCTACCTCGTCAGCGACCGCTATCAGCCCGAGGGACAGGTCTGCATCTACATTTTCGTGCCGACTTTCCCGCGTGCCAACTTCGACGGCGAGGACGTTTCCACAGAACAACTCCGCCGCTACGCGAAACTCAACAGCATCAGCGAGACATGGCGGTTTGGCGACCGCCAGACGGCCCTTCAGCGCTATCAGGGCGTAAGCAGCGAGCGCGGCCAGCACCAGTCGGCCAACGCTTTCAACTTCGTCATCAACGACAACCTCGTCTATCATAAAATGACAGATTTCCGCTCGCCCCAGTCGCGCGAACTCTATCAGAAATATGCCACGCTGTCGGCCACCATCGACACCGACGAGCGCACGCTCAGCCTTCAGCGCGACAAGTTCGCCAACGCTTCGGCACGCGAGCAAAAACAGATGCGCGAGGCCATGCTCCGCCTTGAAAACAAGGTGGAAGAGGCCCAGAAGCAACTCAGACAACTCGCCCGAGAAATCCGCTACATCGAAAACCGAATCAAACAATAATCATCAAAAAAAACGACAAATACAATGAAACATTTTGCAGAATCTGAACTCATCATCAATGCAGACGGCTCGTGTTTTCACCTGCATTTGAAGCCGGAACAACTGGCCGACCGCGTCATTCTCGTGGGCGACCCCGCCCGTGTGAGCACCGTTGCCGCCCACTTCGACGAAGTGGAGTGCGAGGTCAGCAGCCGCGAGTTCCACACCATCACTGGAACCTATCAGGGCAAGCGCATCACGGTGCAGTCGCACGGCATCGGCTGCGACAACATCGACATCGTCATGAACGAACTCGACACGCTCGCCAACATCGACTACGAGACGCGCACCGAGAAGCCCGAGCATCGCACGCTGACGTGCGTGCGCATCGGCACTTGCGGCGGACTGCAGCCCTTCACGCCTACGGGATGCTTCGTGGCCAGCGTGAAGAGCATCGGCTTCGACGGCCTTCTGAACTACTACGCCGACCGCAACAACGTGTGCGATCTCAAGTTTGAAAAGGCTTTCACCGAACACATGCAGTGGAACCCCATCAAGGGAGCACCCTACGTGGCCGTGGCCGACCAGCAACTCATCGACCGGATTGCCGGCGACGACATGGTTCGCGGCTACACCATCAGTTGCGGCGGATTCTACGTGCCGCAGGGCCGAGTGCTCCGCGCCGACATCGCCGACCCCACGCAGAACGAGAAAATCGAGGCTTTTGAATACGACGGCATGCAGATTTGCAACTTTGAAATGGAGTCGTCGGCCCTCGCCGGACTCGCCTCGCTGCTGGGCCATCGCGCCATGACCTGCTGCATGGTCATCGCCAACCGCTTTGCCCAGAAAATGAATACGGAGTACAAAAACAGTATCGACACGCTGATTAAGACCGTGCTCGACAGAATTTAATAACTGAATATTATCGTGATTTCATTCGAGAGCGACTATAATAACGGGGCGCATATCGCTGTGCTCCAGCACCTTACGGAGACAAACGGACTGCAAAGCGCGTCTTACGGCGACGACAAATGGAGTCGCGAGGCGCGTGAAAAAATCCGTCGCGCCTGCGAGTGTCCCGAGGCCGATATTTTCGTCCTCGTCGGCGGCACGCAGACCAACGCAACCGTGATTGACGCGATGCTGCGCTCCTACGAGGGCGTCGTGGCGGTTCAGACGGCCCACATCAACGTACATGAGTCGGGTGCCGTCGAGGCCAGCGGCCACAAGGTCATCACGCTGCCCTCGCACGAAGGAAAGATGACCGCCGCCGACCTCCAAAACCACCTTGAACGCTTCCACGCCGACCCGACTTGGGAGCACATGGTTTTCCCCGGCATGGTTTACATCACTTTCCCGACTGAACTCGGCACGATTTACACGGCTCGCGAAATCGAGGCAATCAGCGAGGTCTGTCAGCGTTTCCAAATACCGCTTTTCATCGACGGAGCGCGCCTCGGCTACGGTCTTGCTGCCGAAAACTGCGACATCGACCTGCCTTGGCTCGCGCACCATTGCGACGCGTTCTACATCGGCGGCACGAAAGTGGGCGCACTCTGTGGCGAGGCCGTCGTTTTCCCGAAAGGAGGTGCGCCGAAGGGCTTTTTCACCATCGTGAAGCGACATGGCGCGCTGCTGGCGAAAAGCCGACTGGCCGGCGTGCAGTTCGACGCGCTCTTCACCGACGGATTGTACCTGAAAATCGCCCGCCACGCCATCGACATGGCCATGCAAATGCGCCAGATGTTCGTGCAGGCCGACCTCGAAGTGAAAAATTCGCCCACGAACCAGCAATTCGTCGTGCTCAGCAACGCGCAGATGCGGCAACTCATGGAAAAAGTCCTGTTTGAGACGTGGGAGCCCATCGACCGCGACCACACGCTCTGTCGATTCGTCACGAGTTGGGCGACAACCGAGGAAGATTTGCGGCAGTTGGCTGAGGCAGTGAGAGTGATTTAGTCTTTCTTTATGCGCACCGGGCGGACGCTGAGTCCACTACATCGAAAATATCCGTTCCATTCAACAAGGCCGCCGGAAAAAAAGACCATACGGAAGGCACAATTGGGATTACTCTTGCAGATGGATCGAGACCAGTAACCACCTTCATTGCCTTCGCGGGGACCTAATGAATAGAGACACCAACTTGCAGAAGGAAGAAAAATGGAATTGCCGTTACGACCTTTCACGATGTAGCCTTTGACACCCTTATAAACCGCCCATTCCCATTTACACTTTTTTTCCAATTCCTTTATTTGGGCTAAACTCGGCGTTCTCCAATCACCACCCCAGTTCACATAAGCCGCATCGTCTTCAAAGTCGAGTTCTGTCTTCATATCCCTAAAACCATCATTGCCGAAATCGCGACCATTGCAATACTTCGTCAATTTATCAACATCGGCTACACACCACTTGTAACTATTCCAAGAATAATCCTTTTGCGGCTGTGGAGTCGTTTCTCCCCATGCGAAGTAGTCACCAAACTCTTCGGGGTGAGTTGCCCCCACATTACAAGTTGCCCAAAGTGTACCAGACGGTAATCCAAGGTCGACAGCCTCATAACTTTTTGATTCTTGCTCTGCCCATATCAACGTTGGGAATGTAAAAAACATTGATAATAGCACAACTTTTCCAATATCAAATAAAGCTTTCGCTGAAGTCCAAAGAATCGTGTCGATAATAATTTTAGTGGGTTTGGTAGGTATCGTCGTCATTTCACTTTCCTCCTATTAGTTTTCGTTTGCAAATTTACGAATTAATACCCAAGATACAAATATTTTTTCGTAATTTTGCAGAAAATTTTACTAGATAATCGCAAACTTTTCACCAGAAAGTCACCCGTCATGACGAACAACGACACCATTTGCGCACTCGCGACTGCCTCGGGCGGTGCACTCGGAATTGTCCGCGTTTCCGGCGCGCAGTCGCTCGCGATTCTCTCGCGCGTGTTCAGGACCAACTCTTCCGCATTTGCCGCCAACACGATTCACTACGGCCATATCGCCACGTCGGAAAATGAAATCGTTGACGAGGTGCTCGTCAGCATTTTCCGCGCTCCCCACTCCTATACGGGCGAGGATTCGGTCGAAATTTCGTGTCACGGCTCGGCCTATATCCTCCAGAAAGTGCTCGAACTGCTCACGAAAAACGGC
>JAFUVC010000020.1 GCA_017483785.1 Prevotella sp. | reverse complement strand
CGAAGTGGAGGGCATCAGGCTCAATAAATGGATGTTTACGTTTGTTTTCACGACGCCCGACGGCAGCCGCGCCCTCGATTTGGACTATTTTACCGAGCCATGAACACGAATTCCGAGACCTACATCACGGCCGACGACCTTTTCAGCCGCATCACCGACATCATGAACCTGCCCAAGGGCACGGCGGCCAACCAACTGATGCACGAAACGCTGGTCTTGTGCTGCTCGGAGGCGTTGCGGTCGGAGAAAATGGCCTTCGGCAACCTGTTTTCGCAGGTGGATTTCCTCTGCAAGCGGCACCATGTGAGGGTGGCCGACGCGATGGCGATTCAGAAGATGCGCCGCGACAGCAACCGCCGCAAGCCGATGTCGCCCGAAAACGTGCTCTATGGCTGTCGCGCTCTGGCTTTGTTCGTGGCGGCGGTGTTCGGAACGTCGGTTCCAGCGACGCTTGTCGGGAAGATTCCGCCCGTGAACAAGCCCGTTTTGTCGTCGCTCGCGCCCCACGCGCAATATTTGCGCTGCATTGTCGAGGAATTCGACGACACGACGATTCGCGCCACGGCCGACGAAGACGGCTCTGAAGGCCAACCGCTCGCCATCGACTATTCGGCGGAGCATTTGCGCCATTTGCAGCCGCTGCTGCGCCGGGGAATGCAACTGAACCTGCTCGACGTGAGCCGCGAGCAGGAAGGACAGGGGCCGCTCGTGCCGAAACTGATTGTCGTGGAGCCCGACTATCTGCTCGACATCAGTTCCATCGCGACCTGTTTTCGGGCCATCGGCCACCACCCCATGACCTATATCGTGAACCACCTTGCGCCAAATGCCAATTCGCAGGCGCTGCTGCTCGGTAATTTCGCCGGTCGCGCCCTCGACGACGTCATCAGTTGCGAGGGAACCTACGACTGGCACCGCACGCTGCGCGCCCATTTCCGCAAACAGGCACTGGACTACTGCGCCTGCGACGACTTGAACCGCAACGAAGACTTCAAGCAGGCGGCTGCGCGGCAGGCCAAGCACATCGTCCAGATTGTCAATGAACTATTCAACACCCAAAACTCAACACCCAAAACTCAACACCCAACACCCAATCTTCAACACCCAACACCCAACACCCAACATTCAACATTCAACATTCAACATTCCATATTGGAGCCCTCGTTCGTCTGCGAGCGGCTCGGTTTGCAGGGACGCGTCGATTTGATGACCACCGACTTCCGCCTTCTGGTCGAGCAGAAATCGGGCAAGAATTACAACATTGAACAGTCGCGACCCAACGAATTCGGCAGCTATCAGAAAGAAGACCACTACGTGCAGTTGCTGCTCTACTACGGCGTTCTGACGCAGAATTTCAATTTGGGAACGCGAAAAATCGACGCCCGACTGCTCTATTCGAAATATCCGCTGCCGGGCGGCCTCGTCGCCGTGAATTTCTACCAGAAACTCTTTTTCGAGGCCATCGCACTGCGCAATCAGATTGTCGATATCGAATTTCGGATTGCCACACAGGGCTTTGAGACGATTCTCGACGACCTCAACGCCGAAACGCTCAACGAGCGCCGGCTGAGCAGCAAACTGTTTGAAAACTACATCAAGCCGCAGACCGAGGCCATCACCGACCCGATTCACCGCCTGTCGCCGCTCGAAAAGGCCTACGTCTGCCGAATGCTGACCTTCTGCTACCGCGAGCAACTTTCCTCGCGACTGGGCAACCGACAGAAGCCCGGCGGCGGCGTGGCCGACCTCTGGAACCAGCCGCTGGCCGAGAAAAAGGAACTCGGAAACATCTACACCAACCTGATAATCGTGGAAAAGGTGAAAAACGACCCCGACCGCGGTTTCGACATCTTCACGCTGGCCATTCCCGACCAGGGCGAGAACTTCCTGCCCAATTTCCGGCAGGGCGACAACGTCTATCTCTACGCCTACAACGCCGACGACGAGCCCGACGTGCGCCGGAGCCTGCTGTTCAAGGCCACGCTGACGGAAATTTCCTCGGAACGGCTCACGGTGGCCCTGCGCGACGGCCAGAGCAACCCGAAAATTCTGCAAGTGAGCACTCCGGAAGACAACCTCGTCTATGCCATTGAGCACTGCGAACTCGGCGGCAGTGCCCCGATGAAGGCCATCGCGGCCTTCGCCACGGCTCCGGCCGACTGCCGGGCATTGCTGCTCGGGCAGCGCGCACCGCGAACCGACGAGTCGGTGCAACTCTCGCGCAGTTATCATCCCGACTACGACGAGATTTTGCTGAAAGCGAAACAGGCACGAGACTTTTTCCTGCTCGTGGGGCCTCCGGGAACGGGAAAAACCTCGATGGCGCTCCGTTTTCTGGTCGAGGAAGCCCTTGCGGTCAATCCCGTGAACCCCGAAAATCCTTCGTCGATATTACTCACGGCCTACACCAATCGCGCCGTCGATGAGATTTGCGACATGCTCTCTGCGGCCGGATTCGACTATTTGCGCATTGGCAAGCGATTTTCGTGCGACCGACGGTTCCGAGGCCATCTGCTGCAACAGACCATCGAAGACCAGCCGAATCGCGATGCCATCCGCCAGCATCTGCTCAACGCCCGCATCGTTGTCGGAACGACCACGTCCTTGCAGTCGCAGAGTTCGCTTTTCGCGCTGAAGAAATTCTCGGTGGCGATTGTCGATGAGGCTTCGCAAATCCTTGAGCCTCAGTTGGTTGGACTGCTTTGTCAGGTGCCTAAATTCATCCTCATCGGCGACCACAAGCAACTGCCGGCCGTCGTGCAGCAGAGCGAGGAAGAGTCGGCCGTCTCCGACCCGAAACTTCGCCAAATCGGCCTCACCAACTGCCGAAATTCGCTGTTCGAGCGGCTTTTGAAGGGAGTTCAGGAGTTCGGGAGTTCAGGAGTTCAGGAGTTCAGGAGTTCAGGAGTTCAGACGAATGTGGTTGGCGTTCTCCGCCGTCAGGGTCGGATGCACCCCGACATCGCCGAGTGGCCGAACCAGATGTTCTACCGTCGCGAAAAACTGCTGCCCGTGCCGCTGCCGCATCAGGAAGAGCAGAGCGAGCAGCCGCGACTCGTCTTCATTCCGTCGGAAAACTCCAATTCAAACACCTCCCCTTCGGGGGGAAGGGAGGAGGCTTCCTTTTCCGACAAAGTCAACCTTGCCGAGGCCCGAATCGTAGCCCGTGAACTGCGGAAAATCTGGGATGAATACGGCGCAGACTTCAACCCGGACAAAACCGTCGGCGTCATCGTGCCCTACCGCAACCAAATCAGCATGATTCGGCGCGAAATCGAGGCACTCGCCATTCCCGAACTGCTCAAAATCAGCATCGACACGGTGGAGCGCTACCAGGGCTCGCAGCGCGACGTCATCATCTACAGCACCACCGTCACCCACCGCTATCAGCTCAACTTCCTCTGCGCCAACACGTTCGAGGAAGACGGGCGCGTCATCGACCGCAAGTTGAACGTGGCACTGACGAGGGCCCGCCGCCGGATGATTATCACCGGCCACGAGCCCACGCTGCGCCAGAATCCGCTCTACGGAAATCTGATTGATTTTATTCTCAAAAAGGGCTGAAAATCAGCGTTCAGGCTTCATTTGGCGAAGAGAATTGAGTTCTTGCGCCAACTTTTCGGCCACGTCACGCCGACTGTCGTAGAGATTCTCTCCCTCGTATTTTGAAACCCCGATATTGTACAGTTGCGGTGAGGCCAAATAGCCGGTTTCAATGTTGGTCAGCCGTTGCAAGGGCTCGCCGTTCATCGGTTCGATGTATTTCCACTCCTTCGTGCGATACGATAAGCCGCGCGACAGCGCCATTTCCACGACAAATTCGCGCCCTTTTCCGTCCTCGCCGAGCCATGTCGAGAGGTGATTCTGGCTGTCGTAGGCCGCTCCGACGGGAATTTCCACGCCGACGAGCGCGGCAAAAGTGCCGACGTTGTCGATGAGCGAAACGAGCGCGTCGGAAACCTTCCCCTGCTTGATGCGCGCCGGCCAGTTCACGATGAACGGAACGGCCGTTCCGGCCTCGAAGGCACTGTATTTTCCGCCGCGCCACGGGCCTCCGGGCTTGTGCGAGCCCACGAGCGTGGCGGCCTCGTCCTGATAGCCGTCGTCGAGCACGGGGCCGTTGTCGCTCGTAATCACCAACAAGGTGTTTTCGGCGATGCCGAGGCTGTCGAGCGCGGCTGCAATGCGGCCCACGGTGTAGTCGAACTGCAAAATGGCGTCGCCGCGCAGACCCATCGGACTTTTTCCACGAAATCGGTCGGCCGGGTAGCGCGGAACGTGTATGTCGTTGGTACACAGGTACATAAAGAACGGATTTTCCTTGTTTTCGGCCATGAATTTGACCGATTTCGCGATAATCGAGTCGGCAATGTCTTCATCGCGCCAAAGGGCCTTTCCGCCGCCCTTCATGTAGCCGATGCGCCCGATGCCGTTCACGATGCTATGGTCGTGGCCGTGGTTGGGGCTCGCCTTCAGTTTCGTCAGCAGTTCGGGGTTGTCCCTGCCCGTTGGCTCACCCTCAAAATTCTGCTTGTACGACACCGAAATCGGTGCCGAGGGGTCGTAGTTCTCCACTTTCCCCTGCTCGATGAACACGCAGGGCACGCGGTCGGCCGTCGCAGCCATCAGGTAGTGGTAGTCGAAGCCGATGTCGCGCGGCGTGCAGTCGAGTTCGGCGTTCCAGTCCTGCTCGCCGCTCACGCTGCCCAGTCCGAGGTGCCACTTGCCGATGGCAGCCGTGCGATAGCCCGCGCTCTGGAACACGTCGGCCAGCGTGTATTGCTCGGGCTTGATAATCATGGCGGCGTTGCCGGCGGCGATGTCGGTGCCCGTGCGGCGGAAGCAGTATTCGCCCGTCAGAATTGAGAAGCGCGAGGGTGTGCTCGTCGAGGCCACGGCGTGGCAGTCGGTGAAGCGGATGCCGTTCCGGGCGATGCTGTCGATGTTCGGGGTTTCTACGCGCGTTGCGCCGTAGCACGAGAGGTCGCCATAGCCGAGGTCGTCGGCCATCAGGAAAATCACGTTGGGGCGCTGGTCGGTTTGTGCGATTGCTCCGGCAGCAAGGCCGATACAGGGGAACAGGATTTGTCTTGGATTCATGATGATTGCGTTGAATGAAGTTATTTTTCGGGTGAGAAAAGCCGTTTCAGGTCTTCTTGAATGCGTCGGAACGGCTCTGAAAGCACATAGCCGAGGTTTTTCTTGAGCGTGCCCTCGATGTCGGCGATGCTTTTCGTGTAGCACGAGAGTTCGTTGCGCCGCTGTGTGCCGTGGACGCTCTGTTTCTGGATTTCGTGCTGTCGCAGGCCCACGAGTTGGCTGCAAATCTTCTTGACCATCGGCAGCACCACGCCGTCGAACAAATGGTGGCCCTGAATATATAAATAGGTGGTGTCGGGGGTGACGCCGAGTTCCTTGAGCGACTCTTTCACGGCCAGATACGACTCCTTGGCGTTGGGGTGCTCGCGCTGGAGTTGGGCGATGCGCGTGCCCACCTTCCGACGGACGCGCTGCAGGATTTCGGGGGCTTTCTCGATGGTGAAATTGCCCGTTTCGATGACGGTGTTGAAGTCGCTGATGGTGAAATCCCTGTAAACGTCTTGCCGATAGTACCAGATGCTCCAGACGAAGAGCGGGAAAATGGCCTGCGAATACTCGCGGAGATACTCGGCCATGTCGAAAATCTGGCGGTCGTTGAGCGTCACGGCCACGCAGACGTCGCGCAGCGTGGGGGCGAAGCACTGCAGGTTTTCGATGGCATAGGCATAGGTGTGGAAGACGTAGGGGTTCTGCAAGATGTGTCGCGAGGTTTCCGTGGCGCCCTGAATCAGGTAGTCGTAGTCGGCATCGACGCAGGCAATCATGTTTCGGCCCACCTTGTCGGACAGCAGTTTCATCATGGCGGCCTTTTTCCCGCGCTCGAGTTTGCCCACGCGCGTGGGGAGCATCACCTCGAAATAGCGGGTTTCGTCTTCAAAACGGCTCAGCACGGTGCGCCAGAAGAAGACGTCGTCGTAGGCCTCGACGTAGGCCACGATGCGCTTTCGGGCGGTCTTGGGCTTCATGCGGTTGGCCGCCTCGAAATAGGATGACGATATGTTGTCTTTGAGCCGCTTCATGCTATTCTTGGACGAGAATATCACTCACTTCGGTCACTTGGTCCATCCAGCCGTTCATGACGACGGCCGGCGAATGGGTGGTCAGTATGATTTGCACGTTGGGATTCAGTTCGAGAATCAGGTCGATGAGTTGCTTCTGCCACTCGATGTGGAGACTCACTTCGGGCTCGTCCATGAAGAGCACGTAGGGCTCGTTGTCTTGCACGAGCACGGTGAGCAGGATGGCGAGCATCTGCTTTTCGCCCGAGGAAAGCTGGTAGGGCATGAGCGTCTCGCCGATTTGCGTGAAGCGGATTTCGTTCTCGGTGCGGATGACGCGCTTTCCGGTCTCGCTGAACAGGTCGTCGAGCATGTCCTGAAAACGGGTCTTGCGCTGCGAAATCTCCTGCGCGCGCTCGGCAGCGTCGGGTGCCCCGCTCTGAAGGATGGCGATGAGTTGGTTGCCGATGTTGACCTGATAGTCGAGATACTTGCGCTGCAAGTTGTAGAGTTGGAAGTCGAGGGCCGAGGAAATGCGGCTGTCGATTTGGGCGATGGTGTCGGCGTCGAGCACGGGCATGTCGAACGAGCGCATCAGGTCGTAGCGAATCCATTTCGCGTCCTCGGGCTCCACTTTCAGGTGGACGCCCTTGAGCAGATGGCTCGGGAATTCCCCGCCCTGCGCAAGACTTTTCACCACTTTGTTCAAGATGGTGCTCTTGCCCTCGCCATTGATGCCGCTGAGGATGTTCACGTGGCGGTCGAGGTTCCAGACAACGTGTTTTTTTCCGCTCCACAGCGAGTCGATTTCAATCTGGGTGATGTAGTCGGCGTATTTCGGCATAGGTTTTCGTTTTGATTGGTTTCAACTGCAAATATAGCGTGTTTTTCTGAAATCGCAAAAAAAAATCTGCATTTCCTGCTCAACGTTGAGGGAATTTTGGTAAATTTGCACCGCGAAAAAAGTTTTAGCGATATTTAACGCCAGACGATACAAAATTTTCCATTTTCTGCGTTTAACCAAGTAAAAACATTAAAAACAAAAATGAAAAAAACAAAAATCTGGAGACTCGCCTTCGCGATGCTTGCTGCCTTCTCCCTCGCCTCTTGCAGCAGCGATGATGACAACAAAGACATTACCAAGGAGATTAATATGAGCGTTTCCGCCGAACCTGGTGTGATGTACGACCTCTTCGACGACATGGGAGAGCATCCCATCGAGTGCATGCGTGTGATGACTGAGGACGAACCGGGACAATGGCAGAAACTGTACTTCAGCGACATCAAAGGTTTCACCTACGAAAGAGGCCATGAATACGAATTGCGCGTAAAGCGAACCATTCTAGCCAATCCCCCACAGGATGCCAGCAACCGTACCTACGAACTGGTGCGCATCCTCGCCGACAAGAAAGTGGAAGATGTGGAAGAACCTGTAGAGAAAGAAGTAAAGAGCGAAGCCGACATCGAGTATGAGCAGCAATGCCCGTTAGAGAAGTATGCCATTGCCAAAGGGGGCGAATATTTGGTGGACAACGACGGTAAGGTGACATACGCCGATGGCACGCCGACTCCCGAATTCAGCAAGCATGCACAAATCTATCT